>DAOLDI010000351.1:0-3347 GCA_035327445.1 Cyclobacteriaceae bacterium
ACCGCTGCGAATGAAGACAGTATAGAGCGTGAAATGATAAGGCGTATGCCTACGCTTAAAATTCCCAACTACATGTTTAAAAATACAGAGGGATTTAAGTTTGAAAATACAACACAAGCCTGGGGATTGTCAGAGCCTTCATATTCCAATGGCATGGTGTATGCCGATTTGGACAATGATGGTGATTTGGATTTGGTAATCAATAATGTAAATCAGCAGGCTTTTGTTTTTGAAAACAGCACCGGACAATTCCATCAGCATAATTACCTGCAGATAGCATTAAGAGGAAAAGAAAATCATTTCGGCATTGGTGCGAAGGTGAAAGTTTATGCAGCGGGCAAAATGTTTTATCGTGAGATGATATTGAGCAGGGGATTCCAATCATCGGTAGCGCCTGAACTACATTTTGGTTTAGGTAGTATCAGTAAAATCGACAGCATTGAGATTTTCTGGAAGGGTAATCAAGCGCAGGTATTGAAAGATGTTGCATCGAATCAAAAACTAATTATTACACAAGCTGAAGAATTGCAACAACGTGCTTTAATTCAAGAAGAAAAACAAGCACTGCAATTAGTAAAATCAGATATTGAAATTCCATTCAAACATGCAGAGAATCTTGCTTTTAAAGATTACAACATCGAACCCTTAATTCCTTATCTGCTCTCCCGTGAAGGTCCTGCTTTGGCTGTGGCCGATGTGAATGGTGACGGACTGGATGATATTTATGTAGGAGGAGCCAAAGGTCAGGCGAGTGTTTTACTGCTGCAGGATAAGTTGGGCAAGTTTGCTCCTGCTTCTGCAGAAACCTTTAATACTGATGCCGCTTACGAAGATGTAGATGCTGTTTTTTTTGATGCAAATAATGATGGCTATCCTGATTTGTATGTAGTAAGTGCAGGAAATGAATATGCGGAAGGTCATCCCATGCTCGAAGACCGCCTGTACCTGAATGATGGCAAGGGAAATTTTAGCAAGGCAAGAAATCAATTGCCGAAGATATTTGCTAATGGCGCAATGGTCCGCACAGCAGATATGGATGGTGATGGATTCATCGATTTATTTATTGGTACTAGTTCCATGCCTGGCAATTATGGGGCGAGTCCAAAGAGCTATCTGCTTCGTAATGATGGTAAAGGAAATTTCAGCATTCATCAAACACTTGATGCGGGCATGGTACGTGATGTAAGCTGGACCGATATTGATAATGATGAAAAACCAGAATTGATTGTATTGGCTGATTGGCAGCCCGTTAAGATTTATAAACATAATGGAAGGGAATATAAGTTACTGGATTCTAAGCAGAGCGGATTTACTCATTCAAACTCCTGGTGGCGCTCTTTGTATGTAGCCGATATCAACGCTGATGGTTTACCAGATTTAATTGCAGGTAGTATGGGTGAAAATTACCGGTTCAAGCCCAACACACAACAGCCAGTATCATTATTACTTGGCGATTTTGATGGCAATGGAAAATCTGACCCGGTGATTTTTTACTATCAGCAGGAAGTAAAAATACCTTTTCATGCCAAGATGCAATTAGCGAAACAAATGCCGCTTATCAATAAGCGGTTTACGAATTATACCCAATTCGGCACCATAAAATCGGCCGCTGATTTACTGACGACAGAAAGAATAAAGTCGGCTACACAACATGAAGTATATCATTCTGAAACACGCATTTACCTGAATAAAGGAGATGGTAGTTTTCAATTGCTTTCAGTTCCTGAAGAAGTTCAGTACAGTGTGGTACAGGACATATTGGTATCCGATTTTAATCAGGATGGTTACCAGGATATTCTGCTGGCAGGTAACAGCTTTTCGCATTCCGTTTATCTTGGCAATATGGCTGCGCAATCGCTAGCAGTTTTGTGGGGTGCAGAAAATAATAATTTTCGTTTGAGTAATTTAACAAATCGGAATAATTTGCTGAAGGATTATAAGAGAGCCAAGCGGATTAGGATAGCCGGCAAGACTTATATATTACTAGCTGCCAACAATCAACAACCCGAAATTTTCTCGTTTGAATTTAATTGAAACGCATATGAAGTTAATCACAAGTATTTTCTCTGTATTGATTTTATTTCATGTACAGTCACAGGACTTTAGTAATTCGTCCTGGCATGTAGTTGCTAAGGACATCAATCCTGCCAATTACTATGGCGTTACCGTTGCCAATGGCATGGTAGGTTTGGTTTCATCTACCGAACCCATGAAAGTAAAAAATGTGGTGCTGAATGGAGTATATGATAATTATCAGCGTGGTCGTGTTTCCAACATTCTCAAATCTTTTAATCATGTGAACATGAACCTGGATGTGGATGGTCATCGCATCAATGCAAAGAGCATCAGGAATTATGCGCAGGTTTTGGATATGAAACGCGCTGCGCTTATTACCACTTTTGATGTGGGAGATAAGTTGAGTGTTAAGCATACTTTGTATGCTTTGCGTCATTTGCCTTATACTTCATTGAGTACGGTTGAATTTACTGCAAAAAAAGATGTGCGCATCACACCCATGAGTGTAATTGAAGCGCCAGAGCATCTGGCAGATGTAAGAAATTACTTTGCGGAGATTGACCGGCCCCATGTTAAAATTCCTTTGCTTACTTCTGTTGCGAAAAGTCCATCTGGTAAACACATTGTTGCGGCAAGCAATAGTTTCATTTTTGCTGAACCACATGGCAAGGAACCACAATTGATTCATGAAGACTGGGATTACAACATGCACCTGGCTAAGTTTCATAAGGAAATGAATGCAGGAGAGAAGTATAGTTTTAGTGTGGTTTCATCAGCCACTTCTACTGCACATTATAACGACCCGCACAATGAAGCCGAGCGCTTGAGTATTTATGCCATGCTGGAAGGTACAGAACGATTGCTAAACAGGCATGAGGCCGAATGGAATAAACTCTGGCAAAGCGACATCATCATTGAAGGCGATGTGAATGCGCAACGCGATGTGCGTTTTGCCTTGTATCATTTGTATGCTTTTGCGCGTGAAGGCACTGCTTATAGTTTATCACCAATGGGTTTGAGCGGATTAGGTTATAACGGACATGTGTTTTGGGATACGGAGTTGTGGATGTATCCGCCACTGCTGGTGATGCAACCCGAGATTGCCCGCTCATTATTGGAATACAGATTTGAAAGATTGGATGCTGCCAAGCAAAATGCTTTTGCACATGGATATAAAGGCGCTATGTTTCCCTGGGAATCGTCTGAAGACGGTTCAGAAGATACACCGGTCTGGGCGCTCACCGGTCCCTTTCAGCATCACATTAGTGGCTGTGTAGCCTGGGCTTTCTGGAAATATTACCAGGTAACCAAAGACAAAAAATTTCTGGAAG
>DAOLDI010000352.1:0-3345 GCA_035327445.1 Cyclobacteriaceae bacterium
TGGGTGCCAATGAACACGGAGTAGTCATAGGCAATGAAGCTGTTTTTACCAAAGTCAAATTTGAGAAGCATAACAATGGACTGACAGGCATGGATTTACTGCGCCTTGCTTTAGAGCGGAGCAAATCAGCACATGAAGCTTTGCATTGCATTACCACATTGCTTGAGCAGTATGGACAAAATGCCTGTGGTGGTTATAAGAACAAGAAATTCTATTACCATAACAGTTTCATCATTGCAGACTATGAAGCAGCCTGGATTCTGGAAACTGCAGGTAAAGTATGGGCTGCAAAAAAAGTCAAAGACATCAGCAGTATATCCAATGGTTTAAGTATTACTGTTGACGCAGATGTGTTAAGCAACAATGCCCAAAGCTTCGCGCAAGACAAAGCCTGGTGGAAAACCGGAACAACATTCAACTTTCAGAAAGCCTATTCAGATTGGTTGTACACTAAATTAGGTCGTGCATCAGTTCGTTCTGCCTGCACGGTGAATCTCGCAACAACAAAGCGAGGTACTTTAACTGCATTCGACTGCATGCAGATTTTACAGACACATAATGTAGAAGATCCCAAATTCAAACCTTCAAGAGCAAGCACAGCCTCTATCTGTATGCATGCAACCGGCATACTCAATCCCAGTCAGACCACCGGAAGCATGGTAGCCCAAATCAGAAGAGATAAGCCGCATACCATTTGGTTAAGCGGAACATCTATGCCTTGCTTATCGCTTTACCTCCCCTTCTATTTTGGTACAGATACTTTAGCGAAAATTAAAAGTCCGGGGGCAGCAAGTGATGATTCACTTTGGTGGCAAGCTGAGCAATTGCATCGCTGGATATGCAAGGATTATCAACATAGAAAATCACTTTTTAATGAAGCAAGAGAGCAGCTTCAGCAAAACATTTTGAAAGAAGAGCAAATAATAATCAGCAGTAATCCAACAACACAAGCACTAAATGATTTCAGTAACAATTGTCTGGAAAAATATCATAATACATTGGATACATGGCTGAGCAAAATGAAATAGCGAATGGTAATTTTAACCTTCGGAGGTCCAGGAAAGATGCCTTGATGATAGTTGTCACTCGGAATTGACCAGCGACTTGTGAGCTATTTTTACCGGACAGTAATGGTTGCAAACTCAGGACAGCTCAAGACTAAGCAATTCCTTCGATAATGGTAGTATTTCTATTGGTGTGAATGATCTCTAAAATTCTTACCTCTTTCTCATCTACTCTGTAAATAATCTTGTAACTCCATTTTGTAACCGATCGGTATTCATTTCCTTTGTGTTCAAGGTAAGGCTCTGTTGAAAATCTTTCCGGCATCTTTTTAAGACTAGCTGTCAACTTCAAAAGTTCTTTCCTGACTTTCTCTGCCGCTGTTGGAGATTCTTCCTTGATGAAAAGAATAATTGCTTTTAATGATTCTTTAGCTCTGCTGTCCCAAATTATGCGGTATAATTTCATTACCAATTCTCAGACTCTAGCTCCAAATCTTCTTGTGTAGTGTACTCTCCTTTATCTATTCGCTGCTCTGCATCTTCTATTCGCTGAATCAATTGCTTTCGGGTAATAGGTTGGCCTGTAATTTCATAACCAACAACAGGATTATTTTTTTGTTTCAACAATTCCTTGATTTGATTAATGATTTGAATATCCTGAATCTTTGCCAGTTGTTCAATCAATTGTAATTTCTCCGCCTGTATATCCATAATTAACAGAAATTGTATTTTTCAAAGGTAACGAATTCACCCTGAATTTTGGTTTCATTTATTTCAAAAATTGCTGTAACCAAAGCTGTCGAACTTGTCCTGGGTTAGCAAACTCAGGACATCTCAAAATCTTTTATATAAACTAAGGATAGCTTAAGGTTTATTCCCTAACTCTCAGACCTACATGTATCTAAATGATAGGGCAAGTAAAAAAGTGGATCCAAAAAATAGAATTGTCTTTTCCGCTTGACATACTTAATCATTAACCATCTGTGAAATAAAATGTATAGCAATAAGGCAAATAATCCGAAGATTACTGGAGTTCGAAAGGTATCCAACAAACTCAATCCAAACTGATAGCATAGAAACGAAGGCATAAATATAAGGTAACTTGAAAGCACAACACTCACTATGAAAATTGAGGCTTCAATACCTTTCACACCATATCCTTTCATGAATACATAGCATGTTTTCATAAAAAAAATCAATTATGAACATAACTTCTTGACCCCATTATTTGATTTGCTTCCAGCATGAACTTCATATTTGTCATAAGCGGTCCTGAGTTTGCAAGCTCATCCCTGCTATTTCCAATTTTATTAGTATTAAAGATAAATAAATTATATCCAAATTTCTATTAGTCAAAGATTAGTTCCGCACTTTCTTCCCAGCAACATCCACACAAGGTAGTTAATTGATCTGACTCATTTATGCCATGACCATGTACCCCGAGCAAACTTTAAATGATTTCATTAATTATTGTCAGGTAAACAATTTTCGTACTTTAGATACATGACTGAGCAAAATGAAATAGCAAATGGCAATTTGCAAGATGAAGGATTAAAACGCGTAATAGGTGTAAAGGCATTAACTTTTAATGCGGTGAATTTAACTGTTGGTGCAGGTATTTTTGCTTTACCTGCTGTGGTTGCTGTTTATGCAGGCGCTGCGGCTTTCTGGGCTTATATATTTTGCACTGTACTCTTATGCCTGGTATTGCTTTGCTTTATTGAAGTGGGAAGCAAAGTCTACGGCAGTGGTGGAGCCTACGCGTACATTGAAGCCGCCTTCGGACCATTTGCGGGATTTTTGGCTAACACTTTTTACTGGTTTTTATTTTCCTCACTGGCACTGGCAGCAGTAGCTAATGTAATGGCAGATAATCTGGGTATTTATTTTCCCCTGCTGCAACAACAGTTTTATCGCATAATTTTTTTCGCCATCATTTTTGGCGGATTGATTTTGCTAAACATCAAAGGAAGCAAAGAGAGTTCGGTATTTGTTATTATCGTTACTGTCATCAAATTACTCCCAATCATTTTATTGATATTGTTTGGCCTGTCTTATGTGCAACCTGAAAATTTGCAGATTACTCAGCAACCCTCTATTACAGATTTAGGTCAAGCTTCACTTGTGCTATTTTTTGCATTTGGTGGCGGAGCCGAATCTGCGCTATCCGCTTCAGGAGAAATCATCAATCCTAAGCGTACCATTCCTCGCGGCATATTGTTTGGCGTGCTCATTGTCTTCATCATTTACTTATCGGTGCAAATGGTAGCTCAAGGTGTTTTGGGTGATACCCTCCCATTGGAACAGGAAGCACCCCTGGCTAAAGTATCTGAAGTAATCT
>DAOLDI010000353.1:0-3339 GCA_035327445.1 Cyclobacteriaceae bacterium
ATGTCCCATACTTCATCAGCAGTAACTACAGTACCGGTTTTCTCATATTCTTGCTGTATGGCGTATCGGGTTATCAATAAATCCCAGGCTTGCTGCCTGATGGTGGGCAATTCACGCTCAGTTGGCTGCCTGTTAAAGTTGAGGATGTAATTGCTTTCACGCTCTTGCACGGTGCGCTGAAACTCTTCGAGGCTTATTTTTCTGCCTGCTATTTTGCCAACATTATTATCTCCTCTAAGGATAGAATTGTTGCCTAGAATATCGGTTAGTGTAAATGCTGCGATAGCCAATGCTATTACCACCACCACCACGGTGCCCATCTTGTTGCGTATATCGCTAATAAGTGCCATAAATTGAAAATCAAAGGTTTAAAGAGCGGCAAATTTAATCAGCCACCCACTAAAAACAAATGTTAAACCCTGGCTTACATCAGGTAAACGCACGAAACCTGCTGGTCTTAATTTTCGAGGTCAACCCGTATCATGATGAGGCGGTTGCCTTCTTTTGATTGCACTGTAAATCTATAGGGCAGAAGCTCTATTTTTTCGCCTTTTTCAGGGAAATCTTCAGCTATTGAGAGTATTAATCCACCCAGGGTCTCGTATTCGCCATGAGGCAGGTTCCAGCCATATTTCTCGTTCAGATAGTCGATTTCGAGACGGGCGCTCATTATCCAACTGTCGGGTGCGATTTGCTGTTCTACCAGGTCATCTTCGTCATGTTCGTCTTCTATCTCGCCAAAAATCTCTTCTATAATGTCTTCCATGCTCACAATACCACTGGTGCCGCCAAATTCATCCACCACCACAGCCAGACTTTTGTGTTCGGTAATGAATTGAATCATCAGCTCATTTACCAGCATGGTTTCGGGCACAATAATGATAGGTGTAAGTAAATCTTGTATGCTTTTTGGCTTTTTAAATAGCTCAAGTGAATGACAGTAGCCGATGATATCATCTATAGTTTCGCGAAATACCAGAATTTTTGAATGACCACTTTCTACAAAGGCATTGCGTAGCTCTTCAATGTCTTCATTAATTTCTACCGCAATAATTTCTGTGCGGGGCACCATGCATTCTCGTACACGCACGGTTTTAAATTCTAGTGCATTACTGAATATTTTTTTATCCAGTTCTATGTGGTCATCTTCATGCATTACCTTCATCATATTGACGAGGTAGTGGTTCAGGTCTGTGAGACCAAATACCGGCTTTTCTTCTGAATAGTCTAATCTAAGTAAATGTATAATCACTAGTTTAGAAAGGCCTACAATTACAAATACAAAGGGAAATAATGCGAAATAGATGATGACAAACGGTAATGCCAATACTGATAACATGGCATTGGGATTTATCAGAAAGATACTTTTTGGGATAAACTCTGCCGTAAACAGAACAACCAATGTTGAGATGATGGTTTGCATAACCAATATGCCTGCCTCATTATTCAGCAATGCAGGTAAGTTTGTGCTTAAAACTGGCTCAATAAGTTGTGCCATGAATATACCGTACAGTACAAGGCTAATGGTATTGCCAATAAGCGTAGTGCCTATAAATTTTGATGGCTTTTTGATGAAGCGTGATAATATTTTACCAGACATCATGCCCTGCGAACCTTGTAATTCTATCTGCAGCTTATTAGATGAAATGAAAGCAATTTCAATCCCTGAAAAGAAAAAAGAGAAGACCAGTGTAATCAGAATATAAGTAATCAGGGGATCCATTAGGTTTTAGGCTTTTTTCTGATTTGGTAGTAGATGAGTGAGGCCATGCTTAACATCAAAATCCAGTATGAATGTACAATGCCCAGCGTCATGGTTTGGTGTATGCCAATAATTAGTAAGGCAACAGCAAGTGATAGCAGCAAAATATCTACTAGTTTCATTCAGGCAAATTTAAAATAATTCAAACAAGCCTTCTATTAATCTTCAATTACAAACTCTCCCTGTGGGTCTTTGATGGTATAAGAGGTGAAATCCTGCTTGGCTTCAAGACCTGTGCCATAGAGTACTTCTTTATCTAACCTTATGGTTACAAATTTATCGGTGAAGATTCTTTCCTCATCCGGTTTCCAATAAAGCTCTTCTGTGTTGAGCTGTTCTTTGTTGATGATGTTTTTCACTTCAACATTGTCCCAACCTCGCCAAAGGTTTTTTTCCTTTGAGAAATGCGCCTGATTGGCCTTGAGTATGGTTGAGAGCTGCCCCTCTTCATTGTAAAACTCCAGGTATATGCCTTTGGGAAATTCCCTGTCTCCGCTTTGAAACTCCAGCACTTCAGCGGCTATCATTTTTAATTTTACCAGGTTATCTTCTGCATAAAGTGTTTCAACATTGTTTGCTTCACGCAAAGGGCCTTCATACTCTGGAATTTCTGTAAGCGTAGCTTCTTTGCATGACTGAAAAGCCAGCACAATCAATAGGATGATAAATGACCTCATTTCTCTAAAAATAAAAAAGCCATAGCATGAAACTATGGCCTTTAGCTGAAATTATTTTTGATTAATCTCTTGTCTGAACTTTAACGGTTTCGTTAATCCAGCAACCCACTTTCATTTCACTTCCTCTTTCAATGTTTTGTTCAAATATTTCAGTTATTGAAGGAAATTGTTCTTTTGCTGAGTTCATCATACGTGTATTACCTGCTTTCTGAAACATCTCATAAGCTGCCAGGTAAACTGCGCGGTCAAAGGCCATGCTCTTTTGCTCAGCACAATCTTCAAAACTGCCATAGTACAAAAAGCCAATCTTATCCCATGCTTCAGATCTGTTAGGATCAGCATTTAAGGCCTTGCGGAAATTTTCTCTGGCGGCAGCCTTGTTGCCTCGTTTAGCGTCAATATCACCCAGGTTAATATACATATCTGCTTTATCAGCTGGGGTTTCAGTATGCTCGAGCGCTTTCTTGAACATCGCTTCGGCTTTGCTTACATCACCGCCAGAAAGCGCTTTTAAGCCAAGGTTTTTAAACAAACCATAGTCTGGCTCATTGGCACCAATAACTTCACCGGTTTTCATCCACAGCGGATCATCCGTACACTTACCGCTTAGCATGAATTTGAAAATCTTCTTAGCCAGTGCAATGTCGCTTGGGTTTTCTTTGAACTTGGGCTCCATGTTTGTTTTCACAAAGTCACAGTTTACATCTACTATCGTAATCAGGATATCATCAATTGTATTCTTGTGATTCTGAATTGCCTCAACACCTCGGCCACCTTTTTCCTTTATTTTTTTATCAGCTATATCCATGATGATATCATAGCGCGCAATTACTTCTTCATCAGTAAGATTTTTCAAGTAAATCTTATTTCTGCGGATGATATCCATATAGGCCACCAGAT
>DAOLDI010000354.1:0-3338 GCA_035327445.1 Cyclobacteriaceae bacterium
GCAAAGCCATTGCTTTTTGTGATGCAGAAGAGAAAGCATACTTAAAAGACATACAGAAATTAATTGCCAAGCAGATTCCGGTAATTGATGAACACGATTACCCTTTGATGGATCATCACGTAGTAAAAGCAAAACCCAATAATCAACGCCCGCAAAGAAGTGGCGGAGGCAACAGGTTTGCATCTTCTAGGAATGACAATAAAGGTAATTCAGCAGCGGGCAATTTCAGATCTGCCAGGAAGCCCGGCTTTGCGGCAAGAAGACCGCAACGCGGCAATTGATTTACAGGTTTAAATCATAGACTTTTAGAAAAATAAAATTCTTTCTTTGCTTGGCTCCAGCCGAGTAACAGTATTTTGAAATGGTTGAAAGCAGAGTTGAACTTTTTCGATTTCTAATAAGCAATATCACTTCAAAGACCTCACCCCATCCAAACTTCTACTAACAGCAGAAGTTCTGCTACCCTCTCCAATTGGAGAGGGGTGATACTGTACCATACTTACAGCAGAAATGATAATGGGGTGAGGTTAAATTATTACATCAAAGCACGGATGAGCTTACCTACATGCCAATGCGCAGCATCCGCGCTAGTTAGGCTAGTTAGGTGTATTAAAACAGATTGCTTCGCTGCATTATAGTTCTTAAAATCTATTTGTTTCAGTAACGCAGCTCGCAATGACGAATTTAGGCTAAGACGTCATTGCGAACAGAAGGGTGGAGATGAGCGAGAGAGTGAAGCAATCTTTTTAAAATTAATTTACTTGATGTCTAAGCGGGGTCTTCCTTAGAAGCTTATTCAGATTACGCGGGGTCCCTCCTGATATCCCGAAGCCTCGGGACGGGAGGAGACCCCGCTGTGACACCAAGACCTCACCCCATCCAAACTTCTACTATCGGCAGAAGTTCTGCTACCCCTCTCCAATTGGAGAGGGGTGATACTGTGCCATACGTACAGCAGAGATGAAAATGGGGTGAGGTTAAATTGTTACATCAAAGCACGGATGAGCCTACTCACGTGCCAATGTGCAACATCCACGCTAGTTAGGTTCGTTTTATTTAACTCTAATGTTCCATGTAATACAATTCAAAACTCCTCCATCTTTAGAAATATCGTTGGAAACAATTGTTCTTATTGTATGGCTTGGATATAATTGCTCAAATTGTCGTACTACCTCTTCGTCTTCTTTTATCCCAAATGACGGTAGCAGAATGAAGTTACTCATGTGAAGGAAATTAATATAAAGGCCCGTTGCGCTATCGTAATTGACGTTTGCAAATGACTTGTTAGGTACTTTGATTGTTTTTAATCCTTCTTTATTTAATTTATTCATTAGTCTATTTTGAAAATTCTGTAATCTATCTGTCGGATAATCATTAATTAAAACAGTATCATCTTTATAATATCTTAGTATACCGTCTGCATGACCAGTTATTTCGTAGGGCTCCTTTGGAATGATTATTACACGTACACCAAATAGTTGTTCTAATTCATTTATGATGCTTACTTTGTCAATTGCTTTATTTTCAGTATACACTTTCTCTGTTAAAATCACCCAGTTGTTACCTTTGATTACATTACCGCCATCTAGTTTAATGTAGCTATTTTTTGTTCTAATATTTAAATTATTAGTTATTACGTTTGGGTCTGTTTGCGTGTGAATCCATTTTTTTGTTTGGAGGTACCCTGGGGAATATGTGAATTGGATGAATTTATTTATATCAACTTGAATTGGCATATAATCTACACACCAGATATCATTTGTATTTGGGAGAATGTTGAATTGAACTTTTGATTCATTTAGAACCTCAGTAAGATGATTATAAAATACTTTCCTCTCCAATAATTTGTTAGATAAGAAGACATGATTTGTTTGGCTGTCAGTTATCATCTCACTTCTTTTTTTGATCTAATTTTATAAGTTTTGAGTCATGTTTTGCTGAGAGTCTTAAATTAAGCACAAAACTTTCAGCCATAATTTTACTTACCTGTTGGTGTGACATTTTTTTAAGTTCTTCTAGCGAAAGAGAATTTAATTCCTTAGCCCTTTCCTCGTCAGTTTTCTTTTTTTGTTTCTTCTCTTTCATATTTACTGATAATCTATTTTGATAATTTATACAAGGTGACATCCTCAATGAACTTAGAATTTATTATTCTCCAAAGTGGTTAGCTTTTTCAAGTCTTAGCTTCCAAATTTTCCGGATAATTTGCCCGATGGGTTTAAATTCATCTTCTGAAAACTCATCGGTTTTGGCATTGTTACACCAATAACAACAGAACACTAGATTTTCTAATGAATCATAAGGATTATTTGGTAATCGCCTTTCGATTTCAAGTTTTCGGCCTCTTGTTTTCAATCTTTTCGTTTTAATTTGTTTGCCTGCTATCATTAATTTTATTTCATTTTTAGTTATATTACAGTAATAGCATTTTTTTTCTTGACCGTCATACCATCTTTTAAAGTTCCAAAATTCTGTAGATATAAATTTCTTTACCCAAAGCTTTCTAAGCTCAGAAAGTTCTTCCCTTTCGATTTTTAGTTCATCCCACCATTTACTTAATGTAGATTGGTTTACCTTTAACAATTCGCTGATATCTTTATATTTTATTTGTTTGATTACAGCTAATTCTAAAAATGTTTTCTGAGCTTCAGTCATAAGATTAATGTTTAACTCTTAGAAATAACGTGTGAGTATTTTATAAGTTACAATACAATATATTCTATAAAATTTTGTGCTATTTATTCGAACAAATTGAGCGATGCAGATTTTATATCTGCAATTGAATACATTTCAAATTTACAAATTGCATCTATATTTAGGTAGCTAAAATCACATTACTGCTTTGCAACTACTTCAAACCCTCAAACACCTCTTCCTCCCCGGCATCATTTTACAATCGGTATTGATTGGCGGTGGCTATGCTACCGGCAGAGAAATTGTAGAGTATGGCGCAAAATTTGGCGCCTGGGGTTGGCTCAGTGGGCTGGCTATTTTCTTGGGCTTCTCGCTCATCTCTGCACTCAGCATAGAAGCCTGCCGCAAATGGCAGGTGTATGATTATAAATCGCTGCTGCAAAAAATGATTGGCAGGGGATGGGTGATGTATGAAATCACTTACCTGCTGATGGCCATACTTGTTATTGCAGTAATGGCCGCAGCAGCCGGAGAAATTTTAAGCAATACACTCGGCTTTAATCCTTGGGTGGGCATTGTGCTCATCATTGTGCTGGTGGGTTTTATGAATTACAAAGGCGATGAAACCATCGCGCGCTTTGAAACCATTGGCAGCATCGCTTTATTCATCACGTATTTTGTTTTTGCTATCAGCATCTTTTATG
>DAOLDI010000355.1:0-3338 GCA_035327445.1 Cyclobacteriaceae bacterium
CTGCAAACCGGAGCCTTCACATTCGTATTGCCTACCGGCTCGGGGTTAACGGTTACATCAACAACAACAGAAGCACCGTTACATCCATTTGCACTTGGTGTAATTGTATATCTTACTACACCGCCAACATTGTCTGTCGTTAAGGTCTGCGCGATCAAGGTCCCGCTGTCGTCTGAAGCACCAATCACCACTCCGCTCAATACCAGATGTGTCCAGCTAAAGGTTGTGCCGGCAATATTGTTAGGAGCAGGAGTTAAGCTAATATTTGTTGTTTCGCTGTGACAGATTTCTGTATTTAAAGGTATTGCCGTAACAGTTGGAGTAGGATCAACAGTAATCTCAATATCATCACTGGCTGTAAATCCATTGGCATCTGTAACAACAACAGAATAAGTGGTCGGACCTCCAACAATACTACCTGTAAAAACAGGATTAGCATCTGTATTAGAACTTAAATTAGCGCCCGTCCATAAATATGAATAAGGAGCAGTTCCTCCTGTAACAGTAGTATTTAGTACAACTGATAAACCTTCGCAAATTGTGATGTCACCATTGGTAATGCTTACAAGGGGATCAGTACCATTAATCCCTGTGAATACAGATGTTTGACCATCCGTCAATGAAGCACTATTTGCAGAAAGAGTATTAGCTGCTAAAGCTCCAAACTTTGTCCATGGATTTAAGGTTGCATCAAAAGCTCCATCAAGTTGGGCGGCCGCAACATTACCCTCTACCCCATTAATATCGGCTGCCGTATAGGACGCGGTAATATCAGCAAACGCATCAGCAATACCAGATGTGGTTACATTCCAGTATCGTGTTAAGAAATTAACTGAGCTTAAATTATTCGGATGTTTTGCATCAACTACCGAAACCCCAATAAATCCAGAACTGTACAATGAGCCTGAAATATTTACCGATATCGGAGAGTATTCTAAGATTCCGGTATTGTCACCAATTGGAAAAGTGAACGAACCATCTCCTGCAAATCTCTTTCTCAGTTCTCCGTTAGGTGCAACAATAATCATTTTTGATGCTGAAGCTCCAACAACAGAAATTGAAGCAGTTTCTCCAAGTGTGAGTATATGATCAAGAAGATTGAGATTCCTGGATGTTAATGTTAACTGATTATCAACATAAACAGCGCCACCAAGTAAGGCTTCACCTGATGATTGATTAATGTTTAAATGAAAGTAATCGCCTGGAGTAATAATTTGTGAGGAACCATAATATTCGATCACCCCAGTATTTACAGCAACCCCGTTCGTAACACCATTGAATCGTATTGTTGCGCCAGTATTTGTTATGCTTCCAATAACCAGAAGGGAATTTCCCTGCATATCCAATACAGCATTATTGGTAAGATTACTCGCAACAGTTACAGTTGCATCGGCTACTTTGGTGCCAGCTCCAGTTAATAAAAGATTATGATAATTTACTCCTGCAAGATTTTGAGTTAAACCACCATTGTAATTCACAGTTCCTGCGTTATTAACAAAGGCTCCGGTATTCAAAAAATTCTCAGCGATATTGAGTGTGCCTGATGTAGAAATTAAGCTTCCATTATTTATTGAAAGGTTTCTAAGCGTAACATTGTTTGCACCGAAACTTAGTACACCACCTCCGTTTTTAGTTAAGTTAAATCCAACTCCTGAGATTATTCCACCAATTGTTAAGATATTATTATTTGCACTTAACTCAATATTCACATTTAAAGTAACAGCACCTGTACCCAGATTCAATGCATTGCTTCCTGTAAAACTGAAGTCTGCATTCCATATCTGAACATTATTTGTACTAAGGGTAACCGCTGATCCGGAAGTGTTATTTATAACACCTCCATTGATTGTAAATGTACCCGTACCAATTGCAGAAGAACTGTTGATATTAATTGTACCTGAATGAAGAGTTACTCCTCCACTAAAAGTATTCAGACCAGAAAGTGTCCATGCGCCATTATCAACTTTTGAAAGATTACCTGTTCCAGTTCCAATAATACTCGCAATGCTGCCGCCAGTACTACCACCTAAAACTAAGTTGAAATTTCCTGTGATTGTGCCTGAGTTTGAAAGAGTTATAGCACCATTATTTGCGATTATATTTGAGTTACTACCCAATGAAATCAGTCCGGGAAAATTTGAAGCTGTAGCACTACTGTTTTGTAATGCACCTCCATTGCTGATGCCTGTTCCATTTAGGGTAAGAGGTTCTGCGGTACTTAAAGAAAAGCCATTTAAATCTATTGAAGCACCCGAAGCTACAACTGTCCCGGCAGCTATGGTTCCAAGTGGTGAATTGGTTCCATCGCCAGAAGAACCAAGTCTTAAAATTCCTGAATTGATAAGTGTACTACCCGTATATGAATTGGCACCTGAAGCCAGAAAAATTCCTGTCCCTTCTTTTATAATTCCGAACGCACCACTGATTACAGAATTAATTTGTAAATCAGGCGCTGCTGCTCCATCAGCAATATTTAGTGTGCTTGTTGTTAGCAAAGAAACCGGGGCGCTTATGCTTGCTGTTGAAGCTGAGGCGTTGGTAACTAAATCACCATTAAGGCTAATAATACCCGTACCTGTAATTGTTGTGCCCGATAACTCGATACCTGAAACTGTTGTGATGTTATTAGCAATCAAATCCAGGCTACCATTAAGCACTATTAATTGATTGGTAATAGCCAGATTAGCAAGCAGGCTTACAACATTATTTCCGGGTGTACCACTATTATTAATGGTTAGACTTTGAACAGATGCGGGTAGACCGTTACCTGTATTCTGGTTATTATTTCCAATGTAATGGTAATTGGCAGCAGTTGAAAATGTACGAGGTCCTTCGAATTGTATACTTCCTGTTGCACCAGAACTTGTGATACCATCAACAGAACCAATTCTTAAAGTTGAACTCGTTGCAGTTACAAAGGTACTTGCAGCACCTGTTCCACTTACAAGCCCACCAGGTGGTATTGATAAATCACCTTCATTCAGGAAAGTTCTTGCTGTGGTTCCACCCGCTGCAATAGTAGCCGTACCCGAAACTTGCCCAGTAGCAGAAGCTTGTAAAGTAAAATTGAGCCTACCACCACCAGCTCCAAAAATGATGGTTTTGCCAGCAATAACATTAAATAAACTACTAACAGAAACTGTATTTCCAGAGGTGGCTGCTTGTAATAAGCAATTACCACTAATAGAAAGACTACCAAGCGTAATGTCTGGAACATCTGTAATATTTGCCGACTGATCAGAATTTATGATTACATCATCACCAGCAATTGGCGCAACACCGCCTGTCCAGTTGGCCCCTAGCGTCCAAGAACCTCCGGTAGTTGGGATCCAGATTTT
>DAOLDI010000356.1:0-3334 GCA_035327445.1 Cyclobacteriaceae bacterium
CAGGCCAACGCTAACGGCAAATAATTCCCAATTACCATAATGCCCGCCTACCAGGGCTAAATGCCTGCCCTCCTGCAGGTATTTATTGAAGAGGCTAACATCAGGGTGCAATACTTTTTTTTGTATTTCTTCAGTTGATATGGTGAATGCTTTGACAGACTCAAGTACCAGATCTGCAAAATGCTTATAGAATGATTTTTCAATTGCCAGGCGCTCTTTTTCAGTCTTTTGAGGAAATGAATTAGAAATGTTATTGCGCACTACCTTCTTTCGGTAGCCCAATAGTTTGTAAAAGATAAGGTACAGGAAATCAGCCAAGAGGTATAAAATACGATTAGGCAAATAACTAACAGGCAGTATGAGCAGATAATAAAGGATGAACATAAGTAAAGCAGTAATTTAAGGTTCGGCTCTGCACAGGGCACAAAACCGCACAAAAGTATCAAATAATTAGGCCCATCGCGCATAAGCTGTCTAAATGCTGCCCGGGGAGTAATACTTACAATTAATAGAGAAATGAAAACAATAATCCTGAACCAATTTTGGTTTAAACTTTGTATCGTATTTTTGCAAAACCATTTTTTCAACTTGAAAGTACTTCGCAAAATATTTTTTTACCTCATAATTACCTGTCTTACCCTGCTAACAGCCTTGGTTGTGTCGGTTTGGCTGTACCAGGATAAAATCATTGCCCACTTTGTGCGCGAAGCCAATAAAAGTCTGAACACACCCATCAATGTTGAAAAATTCTATGTTTCGGTGTTTGATGATTTCCCTACTGTATCTATCCTGCTTAAGAATGTTTATGTAGAAGACAGCCACCCGGGTAAATATCCTTTGCTGGAAGCATCATCTGTTGCCTTCAGTTTTAACATGCTAGAACTGATAAAAGGAAATTACATCATTAGAGGTTTACAGGTAAATGAGGCACAACTAAACCTAAGAATAAATGAGCAAGGTGATGGCAACTATAACATTCTGAAAGAAACTGAAGAAGCCAAAAACACCACCCTCAGTTTTGATTTGCACAATATTCGTCTTGTTGATTTTGCGGTACTTTATAAAAGTATACCTGCCAAACAAGAGCACCTGTTTGAAACTGCGCGTATGCAAGCCAGTATAAAATACAATGATAAAATGTATGACATCAAAGCAAACGGAGATGTGCTGAGCAAATACATTCGATTGGATAAATCTGTTTTCCTGGAGAATAAATTATTTGATGCTGCCGCGTTTCTGAGTTATGATGATGCTGAGAATATGCTTTACATCAGTCCATCAAAATTACTTACCGGACAAGCGCAGTTTGAAGTCTACGGAGATTACCGATTAAAAGAACAGCTCATCAATATTCATACAGAAGGAAAGAACACCAACATACAGACATTACTTGCGCTATTTCCAGATCATGTTGCCGATCGTTTTGAAAAATATAAGAGTTCTGGTTTAGTCTATTTCGATTTAAAACTTGCCGGAGAAATAAGCGATAAAAAATCTCCGGAACTGAGCATAAGCTTTGGATTGGAACAAGCAAGCATTTTCAATCCGGAGTACAAGTCAAAAATTGATGAGGCTACACTAGAAGGATTGTTCAAAACAAAATCGCTGAGCGATTTTAGAAATGCTGAACTTGAACTTAGAAATATTAAGGGCAAGCTAAACAACAATCCATACCAGGCTTCATTCTATCTGAAAAACTTTGACGATCCTTTTGTGCGCCTATCATTCAAAGGATTATTAGATGGCTCGGCAATACAAGGATTTTATGAAATGCCTCAGGTAAAAAAATTGAGCGGGAAGATAAACGCAGACATTGCTTTTGAAGGCAGAACCGCATTACTCAAAAACAGAAACACCGCACAACAGGTAAGCACTAAAGGAAACATTGAATTAAATCAGGTAAATATTGAAACAACAACTGTTGCATTGCCTTTTGAAAACCTTAACGGCTCTTTGCAGTTCAATAAAAATGACCTGGCGCTTAGCAACGTTAGCGGGCGCTTTGGCAACAGTGATTTCCTGATAAACGGATTCTTTAAAAACATCATCACATTCCTGCTCTTTGAAAATCAGCAAGTAGGAATTGAAGCCGATTTAAAATCAAAGTTTATTGATATTGACGAGTTGTTAAGCAGCAGTGCTTCTTTCATCAGCAATAAACAGGCTTATCATTTCAGTATTCCAGAAAACATTATTCTCAATTTCAATTGTGATGTGCGCTCAGTAAAATTCAGACGCTTTCATGGCAGAAGCGTAAAAGGTGATTTACTGGTAAAAGATAAAATTGCTGTCTCAAAAAAAATCAGCATGCAATCTATGGGCGGCCCCATAACACTTTCGGGTATAATAGATGCACGCAAGCCTAAAGCAATAGATGTAATGAGCACATTTAATATCAGTAATGTGCATTTGGATAGCATTTTTTATGTTTTTGAAAATTTCAGTCAGACCTGGTTGCAAGACCGCCACCTGAAAGGTTTGGTTACGGCTGAAGTGAATACAGAAATGACTTTGAGTGATGAATTGACCTTGTTTCAAAATACACTTATCGCAGATATTAATGCTACCATTCGAAATGGAGAGTTGAATGATTTTGAGCCCATGAAGCAATTATCAAAATACCTGGATGAAGATAACCTGCACCGCTTGCGATTTGCTGAACTCAAAAATGAAATTCATATTGAAAATCGTGTAATCTACTTACCTCAAATGCAGGTGGGCTCTAATGTTTCTGATATAAAGATTAGCGGAACACATACTTTCGATCAGGTTATTGATTACAGAATAGTTGCGCCTTTGCGCAGTAAAAAGAAGATTGACCCAGACGAAGCTTTTGGTGCTATTGAAGATGATGGCAGCGGACGCAGCATGCTGCACATGAAGATTATCGGCACTACCAATAATTTTACTGTGTCATTAGATACTGATGCAGTCAAGAAGAAAATTGCTTCTGATATTAAAAAAGAATTTCAGGAACTGCGCGATGCTTTCAAGCTCAAAGGCAATAAAAAGAAAAAAGAACTGGAACTTGTAGCCGATGATTATTTTGATTGGGAGGAGAATAATTAGTGAGTATCCGCTTCCAATCTAAAGCATCATCGTCTTTGCGAGGAACGCAATAATTCGTTCAGGTACAAATAATAAAATGTGACGAAGCAATCTTTTAGTGAAAAATGCTGCCTCTTATAGATTGCTTCGCTCCATCATACTAATTTTAATTTATAAAGATTCAATTAAGTCGCTCGCAAAGACGCTCAATTGTTGTTTTAGGACTTGAAGCGGATACTCACAAAATAACTAATCAAAAATCCGCTTCCAGCGGTTATTCAAAAGA
>DAOLDI010000357.1:0-3323 GCA_035327445.1 Cyclobacteriaceae bacterium
CCGCATTATCAGTTGTACCTGTGCCACTGTGCCATGAATCTAGGTGTGCGCCAATCATCACTACTTCATCTTTCAAATCTGTGCCGGGTATTTCTGCTATTACATTGAAGCCATCTTCTGGTTTAAAGAATTCAACTTCGAGTGTTAGCTCCATGCTTACTTTTTGTCCTTTTTGTAAGTTGCGGTACATGCGGTTGTAATGTTCAGCCGCTACTGTTATCTGTGGTAAAATTTTAGGTGCAGCAGGGTCGTAAACTCTTTTGCGTTCAGCGAATGGAACTTCAGAAGAATAAGGTACAGTTGCGCTGGTAACAAATACGGTTCCGTCATCGCCACGGCTTGCATCAAGTACAGCCACAACACCTTCATCCATCATTAATTTCCATTTCAGGTAATTCAGGTTTTCAGGCGTACCTCCACCAAAAGCTCTGCGGCCAACACGTTCAGCAACCGCACCAGCATTGGCCATTTGCAATAAAGTTGAGTCGGGTGTGCGGCTTGCATCTGCCCTGAAACCAGGCGTAACAATTGTAGGCAGGCTAAACAATACAATCTTACCTTTCAGTTTACCCCTGTATTTAGCAAGGTCTTCTTCTGTTTTTACATCCAGGTAAACCACATCACCTTTTACGGTGCCCTTAATTCCGGGGGTCCATGCTTTGGGATACGCAATAACAGGAAAGTATACCGGCTCATTCACATGCATGGCAAATTTTTTCAATTGCCAGCCCTGGCCAAAATTACCCCAGCTATCAAAGTGAACATTGCTTAAGCCCCAAGATTCCATGGCGCCTTTTGCATACTCAGCTGCACGCTTGTATCCTGGCGAATTAGTTAATCTCGGTCCGTGCACATCAGTAAGCATGCTCAGTACTTCCATTACCTGAGAGCGCTCGGTACCTTCTTCTTTAATTTTCTTTACAATTTCTTCATCAAGGTTAGGGCGTTGCGCCAAAACCAAGGCAGGCATTAAGAGCGCCAGCCAAATGATTCTTAAGATCTTCTTATTCATGATTATTAGTTTAATTATTGCAGGCAAATTAAGGTAAACTCATCACTGCCATTATCATAAACTATACTAACGGCTACATACTTAGAATTACCTGCCTTCTTGAAAGTGTGATGCTCCACATTCCTTTAAATTCCATCGCCTCGGATTCCTGTTGGGTAAAGACAGGAGTGGTATATAAAAATTCTTCGGAACCCAGTTTTTGGAGATTGTCATCTGCCCTGCCGTCTGCCGGCATCGACTGGTAAGCCTGGTATATCTGCTGCTCTTTTTCGTTTATAATTTCAATAGCATCATCTACCCATGAAATTTTGACTTCATATTTTTCTGAAAGCCGCGCTAGTTCCATTGTATTTGCTGCTTCACTAAAATCAATTTCTTCAGCCATTTGCTTAATGATTGTCCTGGCTTGCTTAAGCGCTGCTTCCATTATTTCGCCTTCAGAAATCTTTTGAATTTTCCTTGCCTGCATTTGTTCTTTCAGCTGCTTTCTCTGCTCATCGCTCAGGCTGCCACTGCACCCTATTAAAAGGCTTGTAAGAATGAAATAAAGGGCTGCATTTCTCATGTTTTTATAATTTTGCTGAAGGGCCGCAAATTACTTTTTACCCGAAGTAAAATACCTATACATAACAAACAAAATGAGCAAACGCTTTTGCGCTGTTTGTATTTATTAAATTGCAAGCTCATTTTCTATTTATGCTCGAAAAACTCGAAGATATCAAACACCGCTTTGAAGAAGTTTCTCAACTCATTGTGCAGCCAGACATTGTGAGCGATGCCCGGAAGTTCAAGCAATTGGGCAAAGAATATAAAGACCTTGAAAAGATTGTAACTAAATACAATCAGTACAAAAAGGTTATTGATGATATACAAAGCGCCAAAGCAGTGCTATCAAAAGAGAAAGATGCGGAAATGCGCGAGCTGGCAAAAATGGAAATTGAAGAGCTTGAACCAAAAGAAGAATTGCTGGAGCGAGAATTAAAAGACATGCTCATTCCAAAAGATCCGAATGATGACAAGAACTGTATTCTTGAAATCAGGGCGGGTACAGGCGGTGATGAGGCTGCCATTTTTGCCGGTGATCTTTTTAGGATGTACCAACGTTTTGCAGATGATAATAAGCTGAAATTCAATGTTTTAGACATTACTGAAGGGGCTTCAGGCGGCTATAAGGAAATCATAGCAGAAGTGCACGGTGAAGGTGCTTATGGCTTACTGAAATTTGAATCGGGCGTACACCGTGTACAACGAGTACCCGATACAGAAACCCAGGGCAGAGTACATACCTCTGCAGCAACAGTTGCTGTATTACCAGAAGCTGATGAAGTTGATGTAGAAATTAATCCGGCTGATCTTGAATATCAAACGGCACGTTCGAGTGGTGCAGGCGGACAAAACGTAAACAAGGTTGAAACAAAAGTGCAGTTAACACATAAACCCAGTGGTATAGTAATTACCTGCCAGGTTTCACGTTCGCAACACACTAACCGTGAAATGGCTTTGCAGATGTTGCGCTCAAAACTTTTTGAGATCGAAAGAGAAAAACAAGAAAGTCAAACCAGTGCAGCCAGAAAATCATTAGTGCGCAGTGGGGATAGATCAGAAAAAATAAGAACCTACAACTATCCGCAAAGTCGTGTAACTGATCATCGCATTGGATATACTGTGCACAACTTGCCAGCCATTATGGAAGGGGATATCAAAGACCTGATTGAGCAATTGAGAATTGCCGATAACGCCAGTCGCTTACAGGAAGGTGCCAGCGTTTAATATCTGTTTTCCTGAAAACCAAAAGCTTTAATTAATTTACCGGGGTTCAATATCATTTTTTTTTGTTCAATTTTGGGCTTATTCTAACCAAAGCAAAGTAATCGAGCATGGCTTTTCTAAAAGCTTCTTTACTCATATCATCCTGCATGATGGGAATAAATTCTTGCTCAATCTCAAGCGATAATATGCAGCCTTGTTCAATGGCCTGATAAATCTTTAGAGCAAAGTCCAACATGTTTTCCTTTCCTCTTTCATCTAATACCGCATAGCTAACTTCAGCTTTTTCACTGCAATCAATTTTAATATTGAGCAGTATTGGAATTCCCGGGTAATTGTTAGGCTCAATTAAAATGCTCGCTTCCTCTTTTACCCAATCGATCATAAGTGTTGGATAAATCAGCGGTGAACGATCAGAATGATTTCTGCTTTTGATGCGGTACACATACCTGTTTGATCCGGGTGGAATTTCCTGAAAATCATAATACAGTTGTCTTACATTTTTGAAGAACAATCCGCTATCATTCGTGATGCTAAAATTGTG
>DAOLDI010000358.1:0-3317 GCA_035327445.1 Cyclobacteriaceae bacterium
GTACAGGTGGTAGATGGTTCAACAGCTTTTATGACAGGAGCCAGACGTGTGGGCTTGGCAAATGCTCTGGTTACCATCAGTCAATCAGAGACCGCACGTGAGTTTATTACTGATGATTCAGGAATGGTTACATTCTCAGATATGAAATCGGGATTTATTGCTCTCACTGTTGAGATTGATGGTTACTCTGATGTATTCATGATTATTGATTTGAGAGATGGTGGTGATGATGATAACTCTACCAGTTCAGATAACCGTTATGCCGCTACACAGGTAGTTGTATTTCCTACTGAAGGAGATAATATGTACAACATCAGCGGCACGGTGTATTATAACCAAACTGAGCTAAACGATAACCGGGATGGTTCGCAGAACAATCCATTCCACCCGGTAACAGGCTCGGCAGTTTTTGAAACTGCCCCCAGCGTAACCCTACTAATTGATTGCATTCCTGCCGGCATATTGAACAACACATCACGCCCGGGAAGAATTGTACATGCAGTATATGCAGGACTCAAGCGTATTGTAACATCTAATGGTACAAATGGAAATTATTCTGTTTCATTACCTGTAGTATTAAGAACTAATGGTACCAACTTCTTTAATTACAGCGGACCATTTGGCAGCAGTATTTCCGGCCAGCAGGTAACCATTGCTAATGGTACAATAAATCAAATCTGGGTATTGGGTTTAATGTATCCTAAAACATTGACAGAGATTATTCAGAATACCGGTCTCCACCCCGGAGGTAATTCAATTATAGACCTCTATTATGTTGAAACACTTTAATTATGATAGCCATGAAAAAGTATAAAATAATTTCAATCATACTACTTGTTTTTTTGATGTTTCAATGTGTTGAGCAGGTAGAGAGAATAGTTATAGTTGAAAACACCGAGGAAATTGAAAAGAAGCTCCAGGAATTACGCAATCTGCAAAGACTCATTAATAGTGAAAGCAGAGAAGTAAATAATTTGAGCATTGACTTACAAAATAAAATTGATGAACTGAATAAATTAATAGCCCCTGGTAATATTCCCATTACCTACGCCATTGGAATCGTCTCTGCGGGTGGTGGTATCAATAATGTAGGGGTAAGCGGGGCCACTGTAAATATCAATGTACGCGGCCAGCGCTTAATCTCAACAACCGACTCTGACGGACAAGTGGTATTTGAAAACTTAAGGTCAGGAATTGTTTTGGTTGATATTACCGTAGATGGCTTTACCGATGTAAGCTTCATTGCTGACCTCAGGGTTGATAATGATGCTGAAGATTATAGTGGGGGTGAATCTGGTAATCCATATAATGTTACTTCAGCCATTGCTTTGTATCCTACAACATTAGCCAATGAAGCGGCCCGGATTTTTGGTAGTTTATATTATGATCCCAATCGTACTGATGATGTTATTGATCCCTTGGATCCTGCTTATGGACTCGTGAATTATAACAATACCCAAACTAATGCAATTGCGCCTGAGTATGTTTATCGTCCTGCAGAAGTAATCAATTTCGAAGATAACGTAGAAATTTCGAGAAATAAGCCCTTATTGGATGCTCGTGTTCAAACCTGGCAGCCCCTTAACAGAGCCACACGCTTGTTTGTGAGGGTCTTCCCGAATCCGGCTGATTACTCATTTGTTACTTCGGGTCCGGGTGCAATAATTCTGGTTGTTTATCAGGATATGTTTATAACTGCCACCTCTGATACAGAGGGTAATTATAACATAATTATCCCGGCAGGTGTGAACAGCAACATAGCTATTATCCATTGCGAGGAGTTTGCGGGGAATGAGCAATATTTCAGAGCTTTTAATTTTGATACAGCCACAAGTACAACAACCGGAACCACAAGGTCCAGACCGGTAGTATTTGAGGCATTGTATGCAATCAATGGATCAGCGCTTTCCAGTCCGGGTTTATCGGCAACAGGAACATGGAAAACAAACCGTTTTCAATATACCCATACTGCAGGCTTTGTGCGCAGGGTAAATATTTATTACGGAGCAAGAACCAGGAGTGAATAAAATTTAAATTTTGCTTGATAAAAAGGTCGTATGCGTACGGCCTTTTTATTTTAAGATAGGGTCTAAGAATAAATACTTACAATACCCCAAATGAGGTATTGTAAACAAGTGCAATAGGGTATACTTTTAGATCATTCATTTTATGTTAAGTAAACCTAAAGTATTACTGTTATGAACTACAAAACCACAACTCTGTTGCTTACCATTATAGTAGTAGCATTGATTACTTACATTATTTATAATTTAGAAAAAGCCGATGAGCAAATTGTCATCGAAGATGGAGAAGCTACAATAAAAGTAGAAGCACAATTAATTGGAGACTATGAATCTTTAAAATTGCATTTGGAGCAAAGGCTGGATAGTGTGAACAAAAAACAAGCAAGAGCAGGCAGGCCTATCAATCCGGCACAAGCCAACCGAATGATCAGAGACTATCATCGATTTATGCAGGCTCAGGTTCAGGGATATGACAGCACCAAATCCATTTATGGATATACTTTCTCCTTAGATGAAATTAATGATTTTATGCGGAGGATAGAAGTTTATAACAGGACTTCACGTAATCCGGATGAAACCATTTCCGGTGTGAGAGTTTACCTCGGGAGAAAAAATATTACAGGCGGAATAAGTTATAACGATGTTTTTTTGATACCCGTAAAAGGTACCAGGTTCAGAAATTTTTATCAAGTAGATCGTCAGTATGATAAGAACACCAAAAGTTTTGATGTTGATGATCCAAGCATTTTGAATTCATCGCTTCCTTGTCCTACGCAATGCAATTAATAAATGGCGTGGATCATTTCATACCTCTCCGTGGTATCTCCTTTACCGGGTATTCTCTTTGGCTTGAGTGGAAAAAATAAGCTGAGTAAATCGGCAAGAATTATTTTGATACTGATGCTGCTTTCTTTTGCCTCAGATATAATTCTGCTGATTACCGGAAAGCTGCTCAAAATGAACAATATGCCGGTTATACATGCTTATGGACTAGTACACGGAGTTTTGTTATTGCTTTTTTTCAGAGAGCTGTTTAGCCGCAGGACTGCCATCATTAATGCATTGCTGCTTGCCTTTGTGATATTTTATATCGGTGATTCGTTTTGGATTACCGGGCTCGGCCGGCCTAACACCATCTCTCAAACACTGCTGAATTTTCTAACCATCAGCCTGTGTGTAGCTTATTTTTATCGCATTTATGTTGATGAAACGGATATATTTATTGAGCGAAGCCCTGACTTTATCATTGTGTTAGGCTTTTTGTTTTATGCCACCGGGGCTTTTTTTTCCTGG
>DAOLDI010000359.1:0-3274 GCA_035327445.1 Cyclobacteriaceae bacterium
ACCTGGTGTTGATTTAAAACAATTGGTTGCTGAATGGAGAGCCGAATATTACCTCGGTCCGCAAGATGGGCCCGATGGTATTTTCGATTATGAGGCTGGCAAAAAATATGTACAATTAAACTTCCTCATCAGTTACCAGGTTGCCCAGGCAGATGGTCGCCCGTATTGGCTTGAGAACGACTTCTTTGGAGGCAGATATGGCAAAAAAAGGCAAGAAAACTTAAGCGGCAGTCGCTGATACCTTGGTTTGTGCGCCTTTCTTTTTGTCTTAATTTTAGGCTTTCAGAACAGCTATGAATGCGTCCGAAGCCCAACAAAAAATAGAGGAACTAAAGAAGCAGATTAACTACCACAACGGGCTTTATTACCAGGAGCATCGCATCGAAATTTCAGATTATGAATTTGATCAACTCATGGATGAGTTGATTAAGCTTGAAGAAAGCTTCCCTCAATTTAAAACTGCAGACTCACCCAGTTTACGCGTTGGTGGAGAACCCAGCAAAGAATTTCCAAGTGTTGCGCATAAGTACCCTATGTTATCTTTGGGTAACACCTACTCTGCCCAGGAATTACAGGATTTTGATAAACGTGTAAGCAAAGGACTTGACGGGCAGCCGTACAATTATTTTTGCGAGTTGAAGTTTGATGGTGTAGCTATAAGCCTGGTGTATGAAAATGGAATTCTGGTAAGAGGCATAACACGTGGAGATGGCGTGCAGGGTGATGATGTAAGCGGCAATGTTAGAACCATCAGAAGTATACCCTTAAGCATACAGGCAAAAGATTTACCAGCAAGTTTTGAGGTGCGCGGAGAAATATTTATGCCCCGTAATGTCTTTGAGCAATTGAATAAAGAACGTGAAGATATTGGCGAAGAGAAATATGCCAACGCCCGCAATACAACTTCAGGTACCATTAAAATGCAAGAAAGCCGCATAGTAGCTAAGCGTAAACTTGATTGTTACTGCTATGCACTTTTAGGCGATAAGCTGAACATCAGTACACATGCTGAGGCCATACAGAAATTAGAAGCATGGGGTTTTCATGTTTCGCCAACGTATGCCAATTGTAAAGACATCAATGCCGTTTTAAAATACATAGCACATTGGGAAGAAAAGCGTCATGAATTACCACTCGAAACTGATGGTGTAGTAATCAAAGTAAACAGCATTGTACAGCAAAGAGAGCTTGGCTTTACAGCAAAAAGTCCACGTTGGGCCATTGCCTATAAATACAAAGCACAAAGTGCTTCAACGCTTCTTAACGACATTACCTACCAGGTGGGTCGTACGGGCGCTATTACCCCAGTCGCTGAATTGGCGCCAGTATTTCTGGCCGGCACAACTGTTAAACGCGCATCATTACATAATGCAAATGAAATTGCACGTTTAGATTTACGCATTGGCGATTATGTTTTCATCGAAAAAGGTGGTGAGATAATTCCAAAAGTAACCGGTGTAGATATAAGCAAACGCGCAAAAAATCTTGAGCCGGTAAAGTATATCACGCATTGTCCGGAGTGCAACACAAAACTCATCAGACACGAAGGAGAAGCCCAGCATTATTGTCCGAACAGCAAAGGTTGCGCACCCCAGATAAAAGGCCGGATTGAACATTTCATCCAGAGAAAAGCCATGGATATTAATTCATTGGGTGAGAAAACCATTGATCAATTGTATGAGGCCAGACTTGTAAAATCTCCTGCCGATCTTTACCAATTGACTGCTTCAGATATAAGCAAACTGGAAGGCTTTAAAGCAACTTCAACTCAAAACCTGCTCAATGGTATTGCTGCCTCTAAAGCGGTAGCATTTGAAAATGTATTATTTGCTATAGGCATCAGGTATGTTGGCAAAACTGTTGCAGAGAAGTTAGCCAAACATTTCAAAACTATTGATGCATTGATGCAGGCCGATTACAATACCTTGATCAATGTACCCGAAATTGGTGAACGCATTGCACAAAGTATTATTGATTTCTTTGCTGATGCTGACAACAGAACAGAAATTGAAAAATTGCGAAAAGCCGGGCTAAAATTTGAATCAGATTTCAAAGAACCTGAAAAACTTGGCAATTCATTAAGTGATAAAACATTTGTTATATCAGGTGTTTTTCAAAATTATGAACGAGATCAATTGAAAACCTTGATTGAACAGCATGGCGGTAAAATACTTTCTTCAGTTTCGGGAAAGTTAGACTACCTTGTAGCCGGAGAAAACATGGGTCCGGCTAAACGGGAGAAAGCGGAAAAATTAGGGATAAAAATCATTTCAGAAACTGAATTTGAAATGCTACTGAAATCAGAAGGCGTTTAATATGTTTAGAAAAAGTTTTTTAAAAATGCGCATGCGATCACAGCTCAGAAAGAATAAATCGCAGCGTTTTAGTCAGGCTTATAAAAAAGTTAAATTGATTGGCATTCTGTATACTATTGAAGACAAAGCCAAACATGAGCATATAAAAAGTCTTGTAAAGAAATTAGAGTTTGAAGGTAAAGTCGTTAAAGTGCTTTGCCTGCTGCCTCCTAAAAAAGAGAATTATGAATTTCTTTTCGATTACTTCAGCAAAAAAGACCTTAATTTTTGGGGAAAGTTGGAATCTGATGATGTAAAGAAATTCATTGAAGAGCCTTTTGATATATTGTATAATCCTGATATGAATCCTGATTTTATGTTGCAATATATTTTGGCATCAAGTAAAGCGAAATGTAGAGTTGGTAGTGCTGATGAAAGCAGAAGCACTTTATTTGAACTCATGATTAAAAGTAATGGCAGTATCAAGTCTTTGATTGATGACATGTATAAATATTCAAGTCAATTAAAATAAAAATGAGAAAGTTAAGAGGTACTGGTGTTGCCCTGGTAACACCTTTTAATGAAGATGGGAGTATTGATTTCAAATCATTAAAAAAATTACTTGACCATACCGCTAAAGGTGTGGACTACTATGTTGTAATGGGTACAACCGGAGAATCAGTTACGCTTAGTCAAGCTGAAAAAGCCATCGTACTCGACTTCGTTAAAAAGAATAACAACGCCAAGCTTCCCATTGTATATGGTATTGGTGGCAATAATACTGCTGCCGTGCTGGAAGAAATTGAACATACAAACTTAAGAGGTGTTGCGGCTTTGCTTTCGGTAAGTCCATATTACAATAAACCGTCTCAGACGGGCATCTACAATCACTTCAAAAAAGTAGCTGATAAAAGTCCGGTACCCGTAATACTTTACAACGTTCCGGGCCGCACTGGCTCAAATTTGAGCTACAGCACCAC
>DAOLDI010000360.1:0-3238 GCA_035327445.1 Cyclobacteriaceae bacterium
GGTGGAAAAACCTTGCACATGGCCGCGTTGATGCAAAACAAAGGAAGAATAATTACCTTGGATACCGAAGCCTGGAAGCTTGACGAACTGAAAAAGCGGGCAAGGCGTGGCGGTGCCGGCAACCTGGAAACCAAAGTGATTGAAGGGAGTAAAACGATAAAACGTTTAGAAAAAAGTGCCGACAGGGTTCTGCTGGATGTGCCTTGCTCTGGATTAGGTGTGCTGAGAAGAAATCCGGATGCGAAATGGAAGCTCTCCTTAGACTTTCTGAATAAAGTGCGAGAACTACAGCAAAACATTTTGAGCCAATATGCAAGCATGGTAAAAGCAGGTGGCACTTTAGTATACAGTACCTGCAGCTTACTGCCCTCTGAAAACGAAATGCAAGTACAAAAATTTATTTCAGCAAAAGGCGGGCAGTTTGAATTATTGGCACAGCAAAGTATTTTGCCCTCATCTGGTTATGATGGATTTTACATGGCAAGATTGAGAAGAATCAAGTAAACATTTATCATACATTATTAAATAAAGATTTTGAAAGTCATTTTTAAATTTTTTCATAGCCTTTACATCCTCTGGGTACTTATTGTATTCAGTGTATTTATGCTGATTTTGTTACCCTTTATTATCGGACCCATGTTTTTAGGAGAGCGAGGCGGAAGCATAACCTACTTCTTTCTCAAATTGTGGTCGGGCATTTTTAGCTTGCTTACTTTTATCCACTATAAAATCATAGGTAGAGAAAATATTCAAAAAGGCAAGGCCTACATTTTTGTAAGCAATCACACTTCCTACCTGGATGTGCCCGGAGTTTGTTTGACTATACCGGGCCAGTTCAGGCCCATCGCTAAAAAAGAACTTCTAAAACTTCCTGTATTCGGTTGGATTGTAAAAATGGTTACGGTTGTGGTTGACCGATCAAGCGGTGAAAGCAGGCGAAATAGCCTGGAACAAGTAAAGCGTTTGATAAGAACAGGAATATCAATCCTCATTTTTGCCGAAGGCACACAAAACAGAACTGATAAACTGCTTCAACCTTTTTATGATGGCGCATTCAGACTGGCCATTGATAGTCAGGAACCTATTATTCCCATGCTGATAGTAGGCGCAGGTAAATTAATGTATCCCGGAAAAATAAATGTAAAACCTGGGTTGATAAAAATCATTGTGCTGCCCCCGGTTAATGTTGAAGGTTTAAGCATGAAAGACATGGCCAATCTTAAACAAAATGTTTTTGATCTTATGCTGAATGAAATGAAGCAGCACACTCATCAGGCATAATTACCTGTAATATTTTTTATCCTGTTTTTTGACATAGTGTTGCTAAATTGAAGAATGAAACAGTGTAAACTTATCTTATTGCTTCTCTGCTCAATTCTTGCTGAAGCTCAAACACAGTTACCAGATGGATTTATTACACAACAAATTGCCGCTGGACTTGATCCTACTGCAATTGCGCTTGCACCTGATGGCAGAATTTTCATTGCCATTAAAAGCGGACAAATTGCCATAGTAGAAAACGGTGAATTATTGCAGCATCCCTTCCTTACTATTGATGTAGATAATTCCAATGAAAGAGGTTTAAGTGGTATTGCCTTTGACCCCGACTTTGAATTCAACAATTACATTTATGTGTTTTATACCGTACCTGCACAAAACCGCAACAGGGTAAGCAGATTTACGGCAAATGGAAACTTTGCTGTACCAGGAAGTGAGACAATTTTACTTGATCTCGATGTAATGCCAGGCAATATTCACAATGCAGGTGCCATGCAATTTGGTAAAGATGGCAAGTTATATATCTCTACAGGCGATGGAGCCCAGGCAAGCAACGCACAAAGTATGCAAAACCTGTTGGGAAAGATTTTGCGTATCAACAAAGATGGCAGCATACCAGAAGACAATCCATTTTATGCCAGTACACAAGATAATAACAGGGCTATTTATGCAATAGGTTTCAGAAATCCATTTACCATGGATATTCATCCGCATAGCGGAGACATCATTATCGGAGATGTTGGTGAAGGAACATGGGAAGAAATTAACCTGGTGCATGCTGGAGGAAATTATGGTTGGCCTCAAATTGAAGGCAAACGAACAACACAAACACCACCTGCTAATTATCAGGATCCAATTTATGCTTATAACCATTCAGAAGGCTGTGCCATAACAGGTGTAGCTTTCTATCATCCGCAAATGCTCAACTTTCCTCTGCAGTTTCAGGATAAAATTCTTTTTGCCGATTACTGCTCTGGTTTTATCAAAACATTTGATCAGGAAAATAATGTAACAGAAAATTTTGCCAGCGGCATTAACCGGCCTATTGCCATACGCACTGCACCTGATGGCAGCGTGTATTACCTGGCACGCGCGGGTATGGGTGGAGGTTCTCCGCAAGACAATACCAGCAGCACTAACGGAAGTCTTTGGCAAATCAAATACACTGGCTCGGGCGAGCCTTTCATTACATCACAACCACAAGATGTAAGAGCGGTTATCGGAGAAAGTGTAAACTTTACTGTTAATGCATTAGGTCTGCAACCACTGCAATATCAATGGCAGCGTGATGAAACAGATATTGAAGGGGCTAATAACCCTACTTTTCAAATTGAATCGGTAAGCCTTACTGATCACCAGAAATCATTTCGCTGCATCATCAGTAATGAGTTGGGAGAAGTTATAAGTGATGCCGCACAACTTGAAGTTATAGACAATACCAGACCAGAACCAGAAATTCTGTTGCCTGCACAAGATGCCCTGTATCGTGCCGGTGAAATGCTCTACTTTGAAGGAAGCGCCACAGATGCGGAAGACGGGGATTTACCTGCAAGCGCATTAAGCTGGCGCATTAATTTTCATCATGATGATCATTATCATCCTGCCATGCCCGACCTGGCCGGAACATTCAGCGGCACTTATGAAATTCCGCGCATTGGAGAACTGAGTGATAATGTTTGGTACAGGGTGTTTCTAACAGCAACTGATGCTGATGGCTTTAGTAAAACTGTTTTCAGAGATGTGCATCCGGTTAAAACAAACATTACTGTCAACTCAGAACCTTCAGGCGTACTCATAAATGTTGACGGACAATTGATGCAAACACCTGCGAGTATCAGCAGTGTGGTTGGTATTACACGCACATTTGAAGCACTTGCAGGTTTTGAGATAGATAACAAGCTATATGTTTTTGATTCATGGAGTAACGGAAGTACAACAAGATTGCTGCAATACAATGCAG
>DAOLDI010000361.1:0-3220 GCA_035327445.1 Cyclobacteriaceae bacterium
CGAATAAAAAGCCTGCTTGCCATCAGCAGTAATAAAGAGTGAGAGTTGATCTTCAAAATTATTTACAGGTGCTCCTAAATTTTCGGGGCGTGTCCAAAATTTTCCGGCACGCTCAGTAAAGAAAATATCGTAACCACCATAACCCACATGACCATTGGATGCGAAATATAATGTTTGACCATTGGCATGGATGAAAGGAGATAACTCATCTAAAGGTGTATTGATTTCAGGACCCAGATTTTGTGCTTTACTCCAGTTTCCATCTTCCTGCATATTTGATACATAAATGTCACGCTGTCCGAAACCACCGGGTCTATCTGAAACAAAATATAATGTGCGGCCATCAGCCGATAAGGAAGGCTGAGATTCCCAGGCAGCTGAATTAATGTTGCTTCCCAGGTTTACAGGCTCTGACCACTCCTCTCCTTCTCTCGTGCTTTGAAAAAGATCACAACTGCCATAGCCTCTTCTGCCCATGCAAGAAGTGAAAATCAATTTTCTGCCATCAGCAGATATGGTGCAGGTACCTTCATTATTAGATGAGTTAATTCTGTCTGATACAGAAACAGCTTTCAACCAATTGCCTTGCTCATCTTTTCTGGCCAATACAATATCTTCATCATCGCCACCGGCCAAACCTAGTCGCCTGGTATAATAGAGTTGCTGATTATCGGCAGTAAGTACCGGAAAATATTGTGTTGCAAAAGCATTGATCACATCGGGCAATGGCTTGGGATTAATGCTGATTGTTTTAGGTTCTTGTGCAAGCGCAAACTCTGCACACTTCAAAAGAAATCTGGCCAGGTTTTGTCGGTTACGATCCCATTGATCGAGCAGGAGTAAGTCTGATGCATATTTTTTTGTTGCCTCATAATCACCCTGCCTGATGGACACCTCAGCAAGCTCTGCCAATACAGGCGCTCTCTTTCTGGGATCTTTGGCCAGATCAAAAGCACGCATAAAAGAAAGCTCTGCGTCTAAAAATCTTCTTTGCTGTCTGTAAACCAAACCCAAACGGTAATGCGCTTCTAAAAACTGTTTATCTCTGGCTATGGCTTGCTTAAATAACTCTTCGGCTTCGGCTAACTGAAACCTTACACGGTAATTATCGGCCTGCTGATAAAGCTCTATTGCTTTTTTATTAGTAGTACTTAATTGCGTTTGTGCAGTGAGTGCTGAAGTACAGCTTAGTACAAGAAAAATAAAAACCGATACCGCTTTATTCATGATTAAAACTAGAAAACAATATCAGTAACAGCAATTTCCGGTCCATTAAATTCAAGCAGGGCATTAATCAATTTACATGTTTCAAAAAGGTGCAGGTCGGTATAACTGATATCTATTGGAGTTATTATGTGCTCATCAACAAGTTTTTTGCGCATGGTTCCTTTTAGTAGAGGTTTTATTGGTGGGTACCACCTGTCTGCTTTTCTGAAAGCCAGGTTGGCATAAGATGCATCAGTAATTAATCCGTTTTTTACAATCAATATATCGTCTGCTTCACCACGTTTGTTTAATAAATTATTTAGGGCTGATCTGTCTTCCCATTTAAATTCATAATTCAAATCATCCGCCACAATCATTTTCAATTTATGTATGGGTCTGATTTGGTAAGGCTCAAAGCTAATGTGTGCAATTCCGTGGTTATCGTAAATAACCCTACATTTAAAAAAACCATTTTGTAAATCCTGTGGTACTTGTATGCCGGATGCTAAATTTATTGTTGTGCTGAAAGCAAGCTCCTGCAAAGTTTTATCAACACGCTGCTGATGATATGCAAGGTTATAAAGCTCTCCGTTAAATAGTTTGATGCTCTCGATTAAGCGGGACATAAATTTTATCAATCATCTCCTTATATTCTGCAATTTCTTCACTTTGTGCAGTTATACCTCCACCACTTCTGTAAAAAAATTGGCTGCCATCTTTTTCAATAAAACGTATCAATACTCCGGAGTCAAATTTTTCACCATCAAAAATACCTGCGATACCAGTATAATAACCGCGATCATTTTTTTCAGCCATAGCAATAATCTCTAGCGTTGATGGCTTTGGTGCTCCTGAAACAGATCCTGCAGGTAATAAAGTAAAAAGTATTTCTCCAATATGCGCAAACCAATCATTACGCAATTTGCCCTGTACAACTGAACTTACCTGTAAAATATTTTTCTCGTGCGTATTGATTTCATCTATATACCTGAATTTCGGCACCTCTACCTGATCAGCCACTTTGCTCAAATCATTTCTGATCAAATCAACAATTGTAACATGTTCAGCCATTTCTTTTTGATCAGACAAAATTTTTGACGCTGCATTGGGCCGATCAGCATCAATTGTACCCTTCATCGGGAAAGAACTTATGATTCCCTCATTATTTATCTGAATAAATGTCTCCGGAGAAAACACCACAAACTTATCCTCTAAACATAATTTATACTTGGCCTTGCTCAGGTAAAAAATTTCTTTCAGCGAAAGATTCAACTCAATCCTGCTCTTACAAGTAAGATTAACCAGGAAAGAATTTCCATAATGCAGATGCTGCTTAACCAAATTGAATTTTTGCTGGTAGGCTTCAAAGGTGATTGGATACTTTTTTAAATGTACCCGCTTGCCAACAGTTTGCTTAGTCGCATTGCTGAAACCATTGATATCAAACAAAAGTTCTTCAGGCTTTATATCTGACAACCTCCAAAGCTTGGGGCGCTTCAATTCAAAATCAATCAAAAACAAAAAAGGGACTCTTTCTCGCCCCCATTTATTCATTAAGTGTTGAATCTCAGTTGTAGTCATTTCTATATTTCCTGCCACCAATCTAATAGGCATTGGGTCTTGGGCATGCTGACGATAAATGTCATCATCCTGACCGCAAGCGTCAGGATTAGGCTAATCTTAGAAGTAGGATGCACCTTAACACTTTAACACCTAAACACATCAACACCTCTAAGGAACATCCATATACTTATGAATCTGCAAAGAAATTTTCCATTTCGGATTTTTCTTAACGTAATCAATAATCAATGGCAGCATTTCTTTTTCGCGCGACCACTCGGGTTGTAAATACAATTCACAATCTGCAGGCACCTGAGCAGCATAAATCTCTGCAAAGGAGAAATCATTTTTATTATAGATGACTACTTTTAATTCATGTGCCTTATCCAAAACATCAACATCTGGGGCTTTGAATTTCTTGGGTGAAAAACACACCCAATCAAACTCACCTTGA
>DAOLDI010000362.1:0-3214 GCA_035327445.1 Cyclobacteriaceae bacterium
TTGGTAAGTACATAAGCAATTACCGATACTATCGATAAATAAATGCGAGATTTTGAATCGTAGCGCTGCTCTAAAAACTCGGGCATGGTAGCTACTTTACTGCGCAGATAGAAGGGAACAAAGACCCAGCCCAGCATCAAGAGCATTAAGCCTGCAAATATTTCATACTGCGCTACGGGTACACCCTCAGAAAAACCAGAACCTGCCAGACCAATCAAATGTTCAGAACCAATGTTTGAGGCAAATAAAGAGGCACCAATCACAAACCAACCGAGATTACGACCAGCAAGAAAGTAATCGCTGGATGCGCTGTCAGACTTCTCGCGTTTGGTTGCCCACCAGGCGATGTAAAATACAACACCAAAATAAAGGGCTATTACGATAACATCAGCTAATTCGAGTTCGAACATCATAGTGGTTTGGTTTAAAATAACAAATTACTTATCTCATATTTCATTTTGGCAAAGAAAAAAATCCCAAGCACCAAATTCCAAATTCCAATGCCCAACAAAAACACTCTATATAAATTTTAAGCATTACTTCTATCATAATTGAGTCCTATTGGGACTTGCCTAAAATGGTTGATAAAATTTTTCTAAGCTGTAAGGCTTCATCATAAAGATGTCTTCCCTCCTTCTCATATTCTTTTGAATTGCCTTCAAAAATAAGTCTTAAAAAGAAAGCACTTTCCTTAGCTTCCTTTCGGGATACTTTTATCCTGTAAATAAAATCTTTCTTGCTTAATGCTTCATTTGCTTCAATATAATTTGCCCCTATAGAAGCCGATGCTCTGATAACTTGCTTACCATCCTGAATATTAGCAGAATCCTTAGGCAACTTCCGTACATAAATACGAACACTTCTTGCAAATTGAAATGTACGCTCTTCCAAATCATATACTGGCTTAGGCTCTACCACATTTTATTTTGTTTATCAATTCTGTTATACGTGACTGTTTGGAATTTGGGGTTTGTTATTTGGAATTTATGATTAAAGTTGAATATGCAGGCACTACAATCTCCTCTTTACTTACTATTGCTTCATCGTGACTTCGGTACAAAACATTGGAATATTTCTTAATATCTTCATTAATAAAAATTGTTATCTCCGTATCACTAATATTATGCAGCACCAGCAAATCTTCTTTGCCATCTTTTCTGATGAAGGAAATAATTTCCTGCGTTGGAATGTTAACCATTTCAATTGCACCATAAGTAAGCGCGCGACTGGCATTTCGGATTGCAATAAGTTGCTTATAAAAATGATACAAGGAGGTTTCATCATTGATTTGTCTGCTCAAAGGCACAACTGTTTGGCTTGTGCTGTAGCGTGGTTCAATCCATAAGGGCTGACCTTTATCTTTTCCATCTTCATCCCAAATAAAAGGTTCGCGAATGTATTCATCAGGCTTTATGCCCAACATGCCTATCTCCTCTCCATAATACAAATAAGGTGTACCCGGAAGCGTGAGCAAAATAGCAGCTGCTACGCGGGCTTTGTTTTGGTCGCCACCTAATTCCGATAAAATCCTGTTTTGGTCGTGGTTCTTTAAAAATGTAGCATCAATATAATCGCTGGTAATGCTTTGATAATAATCGATGATGCCTTTGTATTTGCCTATAAGGTCTTCTGTGTTTTTACCTGCATTGACTGTGCGTGTGATGGCATAACCCAAATCAAAATTGAAGAGTGCGGGCAAGCCGCGCAAGTATGGCGCTACTTGCTCTGCCCCAGACCAGACTTCACCTACCAGGTAAACATCAGGTTTTATTTTCTCCATCTCCTTTCTGAACCAAACCCAAAACTCATGATTATCCTCAGCGCGTTCATCAGGGAAAATATGTTTGGCCGCATCTAGTCTGAAACCATCCACATTCATGTACTCCAGCCAATACTTGCCAATATCGATAAACTCCTCTTTTACTTTCGGATTATCAAAATTCAAATCGGGCATGCCTCCCCAGAAAAATCCGTAGTAATGTTCTTGCGTAGTATCCCCATCAACTGCATGCCATTGAGTGATGTTATCTGAGTCTAATGAAATTTCTTTTTTGGCGATTTGCTCACGGATGCTATCCTTCATGGCCCATACATAATAATCTCTGAACTCAGCATCCTTTCCTTGTTTGGCATTCAAAAACCAGGGATGGTCATAACCGGTATGATTCAGAATCAAATCAACAATCACTTTAATGTTACGCTTGTGTGCTTCCTGAACAAATGTTTTGAAATCTTCTTCTGTTCCGTAATCGGGATGGATACTCTTATAGTTGGTTACATCATATTTGTGATAGGTTGGCGATTCCATGATGGGCATGAGCCAAACGCCATTAACGCCAAGCTCTGCCAGGTAATCTAGTTTTTGTGTGAGTCCTTTGAAATCGCCTATTCCATCTCCATCAGCATCGTAAAACGACTGTACGAAAATTTCATAGTACACACCATGCGGCCATTCCGCAACTTTCTTTTCTGTGCTTGTGGTACAGGCGAAAAGCAGAATGAAAAGAGTAAAATAAATTAATTCGGTTTTTCGAATTGTTTTAAAAATCCTTTCAATGACTTTATAGGATATTTTACTTAAAGTAAATCTCATGTTTTATAAAATTTAATCTTCACTTACATTAAATACATAAGCAGAATGAGCTGGCAATTCAAATTCTGTTTGCAAATCGTTCAGCTTTAATCGAAATGATTCTCCCAGCATATTTGTTAATCGGTAATCCCTATCTGCTGATAATCCGGCTTGCTGCGCTTGCGTTTTGCTAAGTTCAATCCTGATTTCCTGATTACGCGCATTAAAACCAGAAACAATCAAAAGAACCTGTCCTTCTGTAAATCTCAAAAAAGCATGACAGCTTTCAGGAATATTTCCGGCTGCTACATTTGATTGGGTAATATCTAAATAATTACCTTTCGTGATGGCAGGCTGCTTAGCTGCGAGATGTAAAATATCAGCATATGATTTTCGCAATTGCTTTTGTTCATCACTCAACTGCATGCCATCAAATCTACCGCCATTCATCCACTTCTGATGTTCAGGCACACCCCAGTAATCGAATATGGTGGTGCGACCATCTTCACCCTGAAATCCTTCATCACCTGCACCGGGCTCTCCCACTTCTTGTCCGAAATAAATCATCACAGGTCCCTGGTCTATCATTGCACTAATCACCATAGCCGGAATTGCTTTCCATGGATTGCCCGCAAAAAATTC
>DAOLDI010000363.1:0-3209 GCA_035327445.1 Cyclobacteriaceae bacterium
TGGGTTCAGGCTTTACTTATCTCACAGATAATTACAACGCAACAGAAAGTGAAGTAGCCTTAGATCTGCAAAGCCATTATAAATTCAATGATGATTACAGGTTGAGTATTGATGCTGATTATTTTGTGATCAGTCGTAAAGATGAATTAGTTGAAGCAAAGCCACGCCATCTTTTTATTCTCAAGCCAAGTTTCAAATTTACCTTATTAGAAAAATTCAGAATTTCTGCAGGTTTTAACCTGGCCATGGATAATGATACTTTAGGCATAGAAAAGACAGCCCGTATTTATCCGGATGTAAACGTGAGGTACGATCTTTCACCCAGTGTAGAAGTATTTGCAGGTATTACCGGAAATATGGAGCGTGTAAGCTTGCAAACTTTAACCAATCAAAATTTATGGATAGATGCCAATGTGCCTATCTATCACTCAAATAAACTGCTCGAATTTTTTGGAGGTATTAATGGCAGATTAGGCAGAAGGGCAGGATATGAACTGGGTGTATCCGCAAGTAACTACAGAAATCTTTATTTCTTTTTGAACCAGGATGCAACACCAGTGAAGTTTGATGTTGTATATGATGATGGCAGTGCAGGTGTATTTAAACTTCATGCGGCTTTTAACTTCACGCATTCAGATCGTTTTAATGTGAGTACTAGAGCGGCATACACCTCCTATATTCTAGATGCCATTGAAACTCCCTGGCACAGGCCCGGCTTTGAGTTTAATACCCGTATGAGGTATAATATCTATGATAAAGTGGTATTGAAAGCAGAGACCTTTGTAATGAGTGGCTTGAGATCCCTAGATTATTCAACGAATGAAGCCATCACATTAAGTCCGGCAGTAGATGTTAATGCAGGTTTAGATTACCTTGTGTCAAAGAAGTTTAATGTATTTGTGCAAGGCACTAATTTATTGAACAGAACATACCCCTTATTTTACCAGTATCCGGTTAGGGGCATGCAGATTATGGCAGGCTTTGGTTATAGCTTCTGAGCATAATGGGTTTGTGACAGTCATTTTTTAAACTATTTTTGTAAATACCCAAACCTTGAAACATACAAGCAATGGCAAAAAGAAAGAAAACCAACGATGAAGATCTTCCCAAAGAAAACCAGGAAGGTCTTTCCTCATCAGATGAAAACTTTGGATTACCTGATATTGAGTTCGAAGCTTTAGATCGTGAAGCAGAACCTGCTCCGGCAAGCCAAACGGCATCAGAACCTCAAGCACAGCAAGAATCAGATAGCTGGCAAACGGATTCTTCAGAATCATCAGACACCGATTCAGCTTACACCTATACACCACCGCCTCCAGAACCTATCTGGCCCAAGTTAGTAATGGCCATTGTGCTATTGGTAGTGATTGGAGGAGGTGCCTGGTATTTCTTTTCATATGCCCCTGCAAAGAAGGCTGAAACTGAACGCCTTGCCCGTGAAGCCGAAGCAAAAGCTGCAGAAGAAAGAAGATTAGCAGAAGAAAGAAGAGCCGCTGATGCACGCAGAAGAGAAGAAGAAGAAAACCGAAGAAGGGCAGAAGAATTGCTGAAAAATGCTGAACCTAAAGAGGGCAGCATAGAAATACTAAGCGAAAGATCCGGCCGTTATTATGTGGTAATATCAAGTGCAGTTGACGGAGACCTGGCCATCGATTATGCGAAAAAATTGAGCAAACAAGGGGTTAGCACACAATTAATACCACCTTTTGGCAGATCTAAATTCCACCGTCTTACTGTTGGTAATCATGGTTCCTGGGCTGAAGCTGCAGCAAGTGCAGAAGGTTTAAAAGGAACTTATGGCGATGCTGTTTGGGTGATTAAGTATTAATTTTTCTATGATCATATTACAAATTGTAACAGGTGCCGAGGCGGTTAACTCCTCTGACAGCGCTCTATCTGTGTTCGAATTAGCCATGAAAGGTGGCTTCATGATGGTACCTATCCTTGTTTTATGGGTGGTAGGTATCTACATTTTCTTTGAAAGATTATTTGCCTTAAAGAAGGCGGCTGAAAGCCCCGATCATTTCATGGCGCGCGTAAAAGAACAGGTAATGAAAGGGGATGTAAATGGTGCACGCATGTTGTGCTCACAAAACCCTACACCTGTTGCCCGCATGATTGAGAAAGGTATTGCCCGTATAGGTAGCCCATTAAAGAATATTGAAACATCAATTGAGAATGTAGGTAAGATTGAAATCTTTAAACTGGAGAAGAACTTACCACTTATGGCAACCATTGCAGGTGCTGCACCCATGTTAGGTTTCTTAGGTACCGTAATTGGTATGGTGAAAGCCTTTATTTCCATTTCGCAAGAAGAAGGTGCAATTAGTCCGAAGTTGTTAAGTGAAGGTATTTATACCGCCATGATCACAACTGTTGCAGGTCTAATTGTTGGTGTTATTTCTTACTTAGCATACAATTACCTGGTTACGCGTGTACAAAAAATTATACATGCCATGGAGTACACTTCTATAGATTTTATTGACCTCTTACAAGAACCAAAATAAGATGGAGTTAAAGTCAAGAAATAAAGTTGACCCCGCATTCAGCATGGCTTCCATGACTGACCTGATCTTTTTATTGCTGGTGTTCTTCATGCTCACTTCTTCTTTCATTACACCATCAGGTTTGCCTGTTAGTTTACCCAGTAGTAAATCAGGCACCGTTGAAATGCAGAAAGTCTCTGTAACTGTAACCAAAGACATTGATTTTTATGTGAATGACAAGAAGGTAAGTCGTGGCACATTGGAAGCTGAATTAAAAAGTAAACTGGTTAACCCGAACGGTTCTATCGTTTTACATGTTGACAAGACTGTACCGGTTGAACACCTGGCTTATGTAGCCGGCATTGCCACTGCACTTGAAGCTAAAGTTGTGCTAGCTGTGCAACCAAGCAAATGATGTATCAGGAAAAAGAAAATAGACGTAACGCAGTTTTGGCTTCCATTTTAGTACATGGAGTTCTGCTGCTGCTGTTGTTTTTTGCTATCGCCTGGCGCGCACCCAATCCACCATTACCACAATACGGTATTGAAATAAATTTTGGCACTTCAGATGTAGGTTCAGGGGTTGTACAACCTGAAACAACACCTACCACTACTGATACTGAAATGAAGCAGGCAGAACAAGTGCAGGATGAAGTGGAACAATCAAAACAAGAAGTAAAACAAGAAACAGATACTTCGCCCACCAAATCAGATCCGGTTGAA
>DAOLDI010000364.1:0-3197 GCA_035327445.1 Cyclobacteriaceae bacterium
GTTGCATTGCAAATGCAATTCGCACAAGTCCTCGTTGCAAACGAGGACTATAGGGGATGCCTGTATGATATTTTCACTCGCCAAAGACGAGCTCCTATGCTTAAATTAAAATGTTTTCCCATTATTCGTGCCCTCACAAAACATGATTTTGTTGACCTCAGCATTCATTTTTTGAGAAATAGTAAATTCTTTGTCATATTTCTCTCATCGCCCTAACTAAACATATAAAAGCTCAGAAAATGATAGGTAAAGCAAATGAGAACCTGTTTTTGGATTTGCTGGAAAATAATAAAGCACAGATACTGCGCATTTGTGCCGTTTATAGCCGCGATGAAGAAGAAAAGAAAGATATGTACCAGGAGGTGCTTATCAATTTATGGAAATCTCTTGGCTCCTTCAGGGGAGAATCAGCCTTATCTACCTGGGTATATCGGGTGGCTTTGAATACCTGTATGCAGGCGGGCATTAAAGCAAAGCGGCATAGCGCCAATCATGAAAAGATTGAGAGTATTCACTTCAAAACTGTTCAAAATGATGATGAGTCAGGCGAGAAATTGGAGCGGGTAAAGCAACTGCATGCCTGCATCAGACAATTGGGTGATATAGACAAGAATATTGTAATGCTGTCTCTAGATGAATTGTCCTACAAAGAAATTGCAGGCATTACAGGTTTAACTGAAAACCATGTTGCTGTGCGCATGAAAAGGCTAAGAGAAAAATTATTCAACTGTTTAAATACTAAATTATGAAAGACAATGAAATGAAAGATTTGTGGAAGTCGCTCAGCGAGTTTGAGCTGATAAGCTATGACAAAGAAATGCTTAACAAAGAAGTAACATCACAATGTGCTTCAATGGATAATAAAATTAAAAGAAGAAATATCCTGGAGATCACAGTGGCCATTATGCTGATGCCAACTGCAGTATTTGTTGCTTACCTGCATCAGGATTATTGGGTAAAGGCCGGTGCCATTTTAATGATACCTTACTTAATTTGGGTAATCTATAAATTAAGGCAAGTAAGAAATAGCAAACCGATTAATGACCCTCAATCAGATAATGTCACTTTCTTAAAGCAAAGTCTGAGTTACTATAAAAATGAAAAGCATTTACTTGAGACTGTGCCTTACTGGTATGTATTGCCTCTATTCCTTTGTGTAACTTTAATTATGATTGGTATGGACCTTGCGGGCTTTCAAAAGTATTATGCATTTGCGGTAATGGTTGGTATGACATATGCCATTTCAAGATTAAATCAACTTACCGTAATCAAAAAAATTAATCCGCTGATTGAGCAAATTCAAGCTAAACTGCAAAGCGTAGAAGAGTAGGATTAATAACTTTGTCATGTTGAGCAAAGCCGCCAACCATTGCTTAGCAGAAAACAAAAAACCCGGCTCGCACCGGGTTTTAAATAAATTAACCCCCTTCTCCTTTTGGAGAAGGGCAGAGGATGAGGTCAAAAGCGCTCCGTCTTTGCAAAAAAGAAATTGCCTTCTATTTCAGCGTTCTCATCAGAGTCAGAGCCGTGAATGGCATTGGCATCAATCGATTTGGCAAATAAATTTCTGATGGTACCGGGCGCAGCTTTCTGCGGGTCAGTAGCGCCAATCAGTTTACGGAAATCTTCTACCGCATTATCTTTTTCTAAAATCATCGGCACAATAGCGCCAGACGACATGTACGTGCATAAGTCATTATAAAAAGGGCGCTCCTTGTGAATTTCATAGAATTGTCCTGCTCTTTCGGGGCTTAATTGTGTTTTTTTCATCGCCACAATGCGAAATCCTGCTTCTTCAATCATCTTAATTATGGCGCCTGTATGGCCATTGCCCACTGCATCGGGCTTAATCATGGTAAATGTTCTGTTTCCTGCCATTTTGTTGGTTATTAGATCAGGTCGCAAAAATAGTGTTTTAGGGCATTTGGCCTGATGTATTGCAGGTTTTTATCAATTATTCCCAATTGAACTAAATAATACTTACTCAAATGGACTAAAATTTACATTTTTGCCCCCTCGGAAAAATTTTAATGAGCGATTTACAGCCATTTAAGCAGTTCATGGGTAGCCCGCGCAAGGCGGTTATCATCACACATCACAAACCCGATGCAGATGCCCTTGGCTCCTCTCTGGGCCTTTGGGCGTATTTGAAGAAGAAAGGTCATGATGTACGGGTCATCAGCCCCAGCGACTATCCCGGTTTTTTACACTGGATGCCCGGAAATGCCCAGGTATTGATTCATGATAAATCAACTGAAACAGAAGTACAACAACGCATTCAAACTGCTGAAGTAATTTTCTGCCTCGATTTTTCAAGTCTGCAGCGCATTAACAGCCTGGGCGAATCAGTTTCCAGGGCAGCTGCGAAAAAGGTATTGATTGATCATCACCTTGAGCCCGATGGCTTTGCCGACTTTAGCTTTTGGGACATTAGTGCGGCTGCCACAGCTGAATTGATTTATGATTTGATTTATGCCCTTGGCGATGATGATTTGATAGATGAAGACATAGCCAATTGTCTTTATGCCGGCTTGATGACAGATACCGGAGGATTTAGGCACAGCAATACCAATTATAAAGTATTTAATACCGCAGCACAATTGGTTAAACATGGTGCAGATGCAAGTAAAGTTTCCAAACTGATTTATGATACCAACTCTGAAGAGCGTTTGCGCCTGCTAGGTTTTGCCTTGAGTGAAAAATTAATTGTATTGCAAGAATATGCAACGGCATATATTTCATTAAGTGAAGATGAGTTAAAGAAATTTTCTTCTCAAACAGGAGATACCGAGGGCATAGTTAACTACGCATTGTCCATCAAGGGCATCGTGCTTGCCGTAATGATTATTGAGAAAAAAGACGAAATCAAACTTTCTTTCAGGTCGCTAGGTGAATTTTCGGTGAATGACCTTGCCAGAAAACATTTTGAAGGTGGAGGTCATCGCAATGCAGCCGGAGGAAGAACAAACTTAAGTTTACAGGCAACCGTTGATAAATTACTTGCCCTGCTTCCCGAACACAAAACAGAACTTTTAAAAAACGCCCGATAATTATGAGAAAATTGTTGTTGATGGCCTTAGTGGCTATAATGTTTGTTGCCTGTAACAGTGATACCAGAGAAACTCCATCTGGTTTAAAATTTACAGTATTGAAAAAAGGAGATGGTAATACGGTACAACCTGGCGAATACCTGAGGG
>DAOLDI010000365.1:0-3197 GCA_035327445.1 Cyclobacteriaceae bacterium
AAGAAGATACTACTCGTTCACCAACTTTGAAACCTTCAATATGTTTACTGATTTGAATGAATTGGTAAGTATTGCAGCTGTAATAACATTGGCAGCTCAGTTTATCTTCATTTTTAACTTCTTCTATAGCATCTACAGAGGAAGGGTAGCGCCTGCCAACCCATGGAGATCTAACACACTTGAGTGGACAACACCAGTTAATGTAGGACACGGTAACTGGCCTGGAGAGATTCCTTCTGTTTACCGTTGGCCATATGATTACAGTAAGCCAGGTGCAAAAGAGGATTACATTCCTCAGCATATACCTTACTCAGAAACGCCTGAATCTAACCTGCCTCATGAAAATGAATTGATCAAGTTGGAAGCAGAAGACGACAAGGCCATTGTGGTAAATGATAAACACTAAGTTTAAATTTTATTATAGACTTAGTTTAACAACCGTAATTGCAGTATTTATATTAATACTGGCCGGAGGAGTTGTAAGAAGCACAGGCTCAGGTATGGGTTGCCCTGATTGGCCAAAATGCTTTGGCTCATGGGTGCCACCAACAAAGCTTGAGCAGTTGCCTGAAAATTATAAAGAGGTGTATGCTGATTTCAGGCATAAGAAAAATGAAAAGTTTGCAGTCTACTTAAGTTTCCTTGGCATGCATAAAGTTGCTGAGGGAATCTTGAATGACGAGTCGATACTTGTTGAGGCAGATTTTAATGCAGTAAAAACCTGGACAGAGTATATAAACCGACTAATAGGTGCACTTGTTGGTTTCTTTATTTTGTTGATGGCTTTTGCATCGCTTAAATTTTATAAAGAATACAGAACCATTACCATAATGTCGGTAGCTACGTTGTTTGTTGTTATTTTTCAGGGTTGGATCGGTTCCATTGTGGTATCTACTAATCTTTTGCCCTGGCTGATTACGATACACATGTTATTGGCATTATTGATTGTGCTGATGTTATTTTATTTATTTGAAAAATCACGACTGGTATATCGTAATCCGATAACAGTTCATAATGCCAAATCCTTAAAAAATATTTCTGCCTTACTTGTTATAGGCATGTTAATGCTGCTTATTCAAATTGTTTTAGGAACTCAAGTAAGAGAAGAGATTGACCTTGTAACCATTGCAATGGGTGAATCACTAAGAAATAGTTGGGTAGAAAATTTAGGCGCTTACTTTTTGATCCACAGAAGTTTTTCCTGGTTGATTTTAATTTCAATTGCGCTTGTTGCTTACCTGTTAATTAAACAAAGCAAAGAACAAATTTTAGTTGCATCTATAGTATCATTAATTCTGCTTTCATTTTTAAGTGGTGTGGGTATGGCTTACTTTGGAGTCCCCGCTTGGTTACAGCCTTTGCATCTATTGGTCGCAACAATTGCATTTGGTTTGATTTTTTTACTTGTATTAAGACTACGTCAAAATTCAATAACTACTGATATCGCTTCATGATTAATACCACTAACCATATCAGTACATCTGTTTCGACCTCAGTTAAGGCGAGAGCATATATTGAATTATTAAAGCCCAGACTTTCATTTCTTGTAGCTTTTTCTTGTGCATTTGGATACATACTCGGTGTAAAATCTGATATTCACTTTTTACATCTAACGGTTGTATTTATCGGTGGCTTTCTAATGAGCGGAGCTGCGGTAATTGTAAATCAGATACTTGAAAAAGATTTAGACAGCCTTATGGAAAGAACCAAGGGCAGGCCGCTTCCTACATCAAGACTCACGATAAATGAGGCGAAATATTTTTGCCTGATAACCTTTGCAGCAAGTACAATTATGCTGGCATTAGTTACTAATTGGCTTACTGTACTACTTTCTGTTGTTTCATTTTTACTTTACAGTTTTGTTTATACGCCTTTAAAAAGAGTTGGACCAATTGCTGTTTTGGTAGGCGCAATTCCAGGAGCTTTACCTCCCTTATTAGGTTGGGTTGCTGCTACGGGTGCAATTTCATACGAGGCTCTTATTTTATTTGGTATACAGTTCATTTGGCAGTTTCCTCATTTTTGGGCGATTGCCTGGGTTGCGGATGATGATTATCAAAAAGCAGGATTTAAACTTTTGCCATACGGGGGAAAGAAAGATTTAAACACTGCCATACAAATTATGATTTATACCATGTTCCTTATTCCCTTAGGTTTATTGCCCATGAAATTTGGAATTACAGGTATTGATTCAGCGATTGTTGCTACTATATGTGGTGTAATGTTTTTTGCGCAAACATTTTCATTAATGAAAACGGGTAGTCGTAAATCAGCGCTAAGAATCATGTTTGGTTCTTTCCTGTATTTGCCTATTGTGCAAATAGCATTTTTGTTAGATAAAGTTAATTGAAGCAGAAATAGTGGAGGAGGATAAGATTATGACCGGAGATTTAAAACTAGTAGAAGAGGCAAAGAAGCCATTATCAATGAACCCAAAGAAATTTGCGCTTTGGTTATTCATTGTTAGTGTAGTAATGATTTTTGCGGCTTTAACCAGCGCATACATTGTCAGGCAGGCAGATGGTAACTGGCTATTGTTTGATTTACCCAACCTATTCTGGTATACTTCAGGTATTATAGTCGCGAGTAGTATAACCATGCATTGGGCATTGGTATCAGCCAGAAAAGACAACCTGGAATCTGTCAAGATTGCAATTAGCCTTACTTCATTATTGGGATTCCTTTTTCTGGCAGGCCAGTTTTACGGCTGGAAAGAGCTAGTTGAAAACAGCGTTTATTTTGTTGGCAATCCATCTGGCTCATTTGTATATGTGATCACCGGATTGCATGGTCTCCATATTATAAGCGGTGTAATTTTGCTTTTAATTGTCCTGATCTCAACCTTCAGGTTCAGGGTTCATTCCAGAAGCCTTTCTTTGATAGAAATGTGTGCCACTTATTGGCATTTTTTGGGTGGACTTTGGCTATATTTGTTCATCTTCTTATTATTGAATCGTTAACATAAACAGATATGTCACACGCTGCGGCTGCAACAGTAACAAATTCATCCAGAAGCATTTGGGATGGTGGCCAATCACCACTTAAAGCCAGTTATGGCAAGTTGATGATGTGGTTTTTCCTCCTGTCTGATGCATTCACATTTTCAGCTCTCTTAATTACCTACGGTTTGGTGCGTTCTGCACATCCTGCATATGAAGGTGCGGTGAGCGACTTTGTATTCTCTTCAGAATACTGGC
>DAOLDI010000366.1:0-3185 GCA_035327445.1 Cyclobacteriaceae bacterium
AATGCATTCCCTGATTTTTGATAGACCAGTCGGGTATATGTTAAGCCGCAATCTTCTGATGCCCATACTTGCAGGGTTTCAGTTCCTTTAGAAGCTGTAAGTCCATAAGAAACATCAAAGAATAAAGATGCTTTTTCAGTTTCAGAAAAATTGATGCGCGGACTCACAAACCATGCGGTTGTATGGGGGCTGGGGTTATCCCAACCGTTGAAGAATAAATGATTATTCGGAAGAGTAGCCTGCCAGGTATTGGCTTGTTCGGGTGAAAGACTTATCCAGGAATCGGGTATACCATTGTTAAAATTTAACCTGAGCGGGCTAATCTCAACATCGGTATTTATGGCAAAACTTGAGTTGAGTTTATTATTACTTTGGTTGCTATCAGTGCGGTCGTTGGGCTCAAGCAGTTCAACTTCTAAATTGTAAATGCCATTTGCGAGATTAAGTAAGGTAATAACAAACTCTCTTTCTTCTAAGGCTTGTAACTCAACATTAGTGAAATTGAAAATCTGTTCGTTGTTGTTAATGTTAACGCTGGCTTTGAAACTGTTAATAGGAATTGTGCCGGTATTCTGAATATTAACCCTTAATTCTGGCGATTGATTACAGCTTACAAAATTTGGTGAGATAATACGCTCAAGTGCAATGTCTTCTTCTTCTGAAATGATGATTGATACATTATCCAAATACAGGTTATTGCCATACCCATTTACGCCAACAAATGCAATTTGCACTTGCTGCTCTCCTATAAAATCTGCCATGTTGATATTTATTCTTCTCCATTGATCTTCACCTGTTGGTACAAAAGAAGCAGAGGTGGTTGAGACAGTAGTTTGCATGGCCTGTCCACCTGTTCTGAATATGTAATTTTTTGAAGGGTTACCGAATTTAAAGTTACAGCCCGTGGAGACAACTACAAGTAGTGAGTCAGCATTTACATTAGGAAATCTGGCATAAGCCATATCGAAACTCAAAAATGCCAGGTTAATTTGACTAAAGTCGAACACGGGTGTAAGCAGGTAATCTCTTTCACCTTTATTTTCATTGGTGTAGAAATCAATAAATGCAGCACGGTTATTTGGTAATGCTTTTGGCGCATTAGTGGCCTGCCAGGTTATTTTATTGTCGGGATTAATGATTTGCCAATTGTCGGGTATCTGATCAAAATTTTCAAATAGCGGAAGTTCAGCTATGGCCGGAGTTTTGACAATTATGCTTGCGGTGTTGTTAGCCGGATTTTCATCGCTAATGTTGTTCACTTCAGTAATTTCAAATTGAAATGATGTGCTTACGTTGGAATTAATATTTACAGCTTGAAACGAAACTGTAGATGTTTCAAGATTACTCAGGTTAAGGGTTAAATTGAGTGTTTCAAGGAGTATATCATTTACCATTAACTCTATCCGAGCGCTGTTAATAAATTGGTTGCCATAGTTTCTTAACTCGATCTGCGGTATTACTTGTCCGGGACAAGCAGATGAACCTGGTGAAACTATTTGCCGGATACCTAAATCAAGATCGCTTATTACCGGCAATTCTGCACCTTGTGAGTTGATCAGGCTGTTTCTTCTGGGACTGTTCTCTAAAATGGTTTGCATGCGCATAACCTGTCCTGCAGAAAAAATATTCATGCATCTGTCAACTGTATAGTCCATGTAATTCTGAAACATATCGTTCGAATTACATGAAGCTCTTGGATGCGTTGGACATCCACTCGTTGGGCTTTGTTGTGTTGGAGTATCATCAACAAAATCAGAACTATTGCAGGAGGTGCTGAGCCCCCAAATATGTAACAATCCAAAAAAATGACCTACTTCATGTGTACCCGTTCTGCCTTTATTAAAGTTGTTACTGACATTGAAATCGCCATCATCAGTACTTCCAAAATATCTGAAATCAATTACAACGCCATCAGTAAGTCTGTTTTCTGAAGATGTTTCAAGACCTGGTAAATCTGAAACAGGAAATTGCGCATATCCTGTCAGGTTACCTGCTAAATCTGCTACCCATATGTTGAGATAATCTTCAGCCGGCCAGTAACTCATAGATTTCAATTCTGTATCATCAGAAAACTGCCATACTGATTTAGATCCTCTTGTTCTTGTTATGCCATTAGTAGCTAAGCCCTCAGGGTCTCTTTTGGCTAAGACAAATTCTATATCCCATGAGCCCGCTACCGGAAGAAACTCGGCAGGAGTTTCATTTGCATCGGTATTCTGTCTTTTAAAATCCTTATTCAGTACACTGATCTGTGAATGAATTTGTGCATCGGGAATATTGGTGCCGCTTCCAATGGCTTCACCATTGTGAATTACATGCACTACAACAGGAATGATGATGGTTTGTGATGCTTCAGATTCGATGCCGAATTGCTGTGTGCGCTGCTTCTCATTAATTTTATTTTGCAGCCATTCTTCAAAATGTGTTCGGTCTTCCAGAATTTGCCCGCGTTGTTTTAACTGCAGATAATGTAATTCAGTAGCGCAACGTTCTTCAACCTGTGCATAAAGATTAAGTACAAGCAAGAAGCAAAAGCTGAAAAGATATGTAAGCTTATTTGAAAGCATACCTGAACCCGGATGATAGTTTTAATGTAAAAAACAGTTCAGGTGTAACCCTACTCAACAGGACTAAGGTTTACTACTTCTATGGATTTAACTTCGGGAACAGCTTTTTTAATAGCTTCTTCAATGCCGGCACGAAATGTCATGCTTGACATGGGACAAGAACTGCAGGTACCTAAAAATTCCAGTTTCAACACATAGTCATCATCAATATCCAAAATCTTTACATTGCCACCATCGGCATTGAGATAGGGTCTGATGGTATCCAGCGCCAGTTCAATGCGTTCTTGTATGGTTTTCGTTATTGATTCGTTCGACATTTTCTTTCAATTAAACCTGCAATTAGAACAAAGTTAGTATTTCAATTCAATTAAAGGCTTTTATCAGGGTTTAATGCTTACCGGAACGGTAGCCGGTTGCGCATTTCTGATGGCAATTTGCCTGGCCAATGATTCTGCCAGTTCCATAAAGGCCTCTGCTGTTATTCCTGATTTCAATACGGCTGGTAAGCCAGAATCGCCTGATTCCCTGATTCCCTGTACCAATGGAATTTGACCTAAGAGCGGAACATCAAATTTGTCTGCGAGGTTCTTGCCACCTCCTTCGCCAAAAATGAAATAC
>DAOLDI010000367.1:0-3183 GCA_035327445.1 Cyclobacteriaceae bacterium
TATGCTGCTAAGGTAAATGGGGTTCCGCAAAATTCATTTTCTGAAGTGATGTTTGGTCTGGCCTCTACCGCGCATATTTTAGGTGGATGCCCCATGGGATCTGATTCCAATTCGGGACTTGTAAATGATAAGTTTGAAGTACATGCTTATCCAAATTTTTATGTGTTGGATGGATCTGTTGTGCCCTGCAACCTGGGAGTAAATCCTTCATTAACCATCACAGCCTTAAGTGAATACGCCATGAGTTATATCCCCGAAAAAGAGGGAAATGAGCGAAAAAGTCTGGAAGTATTAATGCAAGAAGCAGAAAGTATAAAATAAAAAAACCACCCATTGCTGAGTGGTTTTTTCTGGCGGTCCGGACGGGACTCGAACCCGCGACCTCCTGCGTGACAGGCAGGCATTCTAACCAGCTGAACTACCGGACCAAAACTTCAATTCATTCATGTAGCTTAACTGTTTGATTCCCGCCTTTGGCGGGGCATTCTAATGCTGACGCTTGCGGTCAGCATCCTGATCCGCTTTGCGGCATCAGGACCAGCTGAACTACCGGACCTTCCTTAAAAAGGTTCGCAAATTTACTTTAAGCTTACTTTTATACAAATGTATCCAGAAAATATTCCTGAATTTGTTTTAACAGCTTCAGAACAGCATTCAAATGAAATTAAATCATGAAAGCCCGAATAATTTGTAATTTAGAGCCCTAAATAATCGCAATGAATCTACTTGAGTTTGAAAAACCTATCGCAGAACTGGAGGCTAAATTGGAAAGTATGAAGGAAATTGCCTCCGATAGTGATGAAAGTGTAAAAGGAGCTATCAAAGCGCTTGAAAAAAGAATTAAAGATCTGAAGAAGGAAACTTTTGAAAACCTTACGCGCTGGCAAAGGGTTCAGCTTTCCCGTCACCCCGACAGACCTTATACATTAGATTATATATATGAGCTCACCGATGACTTTATTGAACTGCATGGTGATAGAAATGTAGCTGATGATAAGGCCATGGTAGGTGGTTTGGGGAGCATTGATGGAAAAACCTATATGCTCATTGGTCAGCAGAAGGGAAGAAATACCAAAGAAAGACAGAAGCGAAATTTTGGCATGGCTAATCCTGAAGGCTATCGCAAGGCATTGCGGCTAATGAAGTTGGCGGAAAAATTCAATAAGCCAATTATCACATTTATTGATACACCAGGGGCCTTTCCTGGTTTAGAGGCAGAAGAACGTGGACAAGGAGAGGCCATTGCGCGTAACCTGAAAGAGATGATGATGTTGAAAGTACCTGTTATCTGTTTAATTATAGGTGAGGGTGCTTCTGGAGGTGCTTTGGGAATAGGAATAGGCGATAAGGTTTTGATGCTTGAAAACACCTGGTACTCGGTTATTTCACCAGAGTCTTGCTCATCAATTCTTTGGAGAAGCTGGGAATACAAAGAACAAGCTGCAGAAGTTTTGAAACTCACTGCCAAGGACATGACCGAATTGAAATTAGTTGACGGCATTATAAAGGAACCACTGGGCGGAGCGCATACCGATTTGAAAGCGATGGCCAAAGAGCTCAAAAAAGTAATCAAAGAAAACGTGAAAGAGTTAGAAGCCCTTGATGCCGATACCCGCATTCAGCAACGCATTGATAAATTCTGCTCAATGGGTGTAGTGAGAGAATAAATGTCTTGATGTGTGCAGGCATTGATGTGTTAATGCACTGCTTTCAAATAATCTGAGTTTAGGATTTTGGTTATGCTCATCCTTAACACTTAAACACATTAGCACCTCAACACTTTAGCAATGAATTTACACATAATCGATACCGGATATTTTAAGTTAGATGGTGGGGCCATGTTTGGCGTAGTGCCAAAAGTTTTGTGGTCAAAAACCAATCCGGCTGATGAGAACAACCTTTGCACCTGGGCTATGCGTTGCCTGCTCATTGAAGATGGCAATCGATTAATTTTAATTGACAATGGAATAGGAGATAAGCAAGACGAAAGCTTTCTGAAACATTATTATCTGCATGGCGATGCCAGCCTGATCACCTCTATCCATAAAGCCGGATTTTCTGAAAAAGATATCACCGATGTTTTTTTAACCCATCTTCACTTTGATCATTGCGGGGGAAGTGTGAAGAAATCAAAAGGTAAACTTGAACTTACTTTTCCCAATGCCAGATACTGGTCTAATCAGGATCACTGGAAATGGGCAACAGAACCCAATGCAAGAGAGAAGGCAAGCTTTCTGAGAGAGAACATTCTTCCCATCCAGGAAAGTGGTCATCTAAATTGGGTGGATGTGAATGCCAATTCGCCTTTTGAAGCCTTTGATATTTTATTTGTAGATGGCCATACTGATAAGATGATGTGTCCGATGATTAAATACAAAGACAAAACCATCGTGTACATGGCCGACTTACTTCCTTCTACAGGCCACATTCCATTGCCTTATGTGATGGGCTATGATACCAGGCCCCTCCTTACCTTGTTAGAAAAAGAGCAATTCATGAAAGAGGCGGCAGCCAACAATTATATTCTTTTATTAGAACATGATCCGCTCAACGAGTGTTGCACAGTAAAGCAAACGGAAAAAGGTGTGCGTCTTGATCGCGCATTTAGTCTGCAAGAAGTTTTATGAAGATAGGTATTGCATTATCAGGAGGAGGGGCCAGGGGTATTTCGCACATGGGTTCGCTCAAGGCATTCGATGAATTCGGTATTAAACCCAGTGCACTTTCAGGAACAAGTGCCGGAGCTATTGTAGCTGCCATGTATGCCTATGGTTACACACCCGAAGAGATGTTGAAGATACTTAAAGGCAAAGGATTCCTGCAGTTATTCAGGCCGGCATTTCGTTGGACAGGCATACTCAACCTGGATGGCGTGCGGCAATACCTGAGTAAGCTGATCAAAGAAAATACATTCGAGTGTTTGCATATTCCGCTCACAATAGCTGCTACAGATATTGCAGCGGGAAAGGCAACTTATTTTTCGGCAGGTGAATTACTTACGCCAGTAATGGCTTCCTGCAGCATCCCGGGAATTTTTCATCCTATTACAATTGACGGAAAAATTTATGTTGATGGAGGCATTGTTGACAATCTTCCGGTAAAACCTTTGAAGCGTAAAGTAGATTTGGTCATCGGTTTACATTGCAATCCTGTTGAGCCGGGTTATGAAGCCAGGAATCTTAA
>DAOLDI010000368.1:0-1326 GCA_035327445.1 Cyclobacteriaceae bacterium
AAGCCGCTGATATTGATACCAGCCTTGATTTTGGTAGTGGTGCCAATGGCCCCATCTTAACTTTTGATAAGCAGACCGATAATAAATTATTAGTAGGAGGAGACTTCTCACAGTTTGCCGGAATAGTTTCCAATAACATTGATCGTTTGCTGGTTACAGGTGCAGTTGACTTAGCGGACTTTGATCCGGGCTCAGGCACTAACGATTGGGTAAGGAGTGTAATCGCACTTCCCGATGGTAAAATTTTAGCTGCAGGTGATTTTACAACTTTCAATAATGCCAATGTCAATTACCTGGTAAGACTCAATGCAAATGGCAGTATTGATAACACCTTTAACCAAAGTCCCGGTGCTAATGATTGGATACGAAGCATGAGCCGGCAAAGTGATGGTAAAATTATCATTGGCGGTGACTTCACTACCTATAATGGCATTACCAGTAATTATATTGACCGCATTAATGCTGATGGTACATTGGATCTGTCAACATTTAATCCGGGTGATGGCGCCAATAATTTTGTATATACAACTGCATTACAGACAGATGGCCGCATACTTATTGGAGGCATTTTTACTGCTTATGACAATGTTACCCGTAACGGCATAGCAAGATTAAACACCGATGGATCATTAGATACAGGTTTTAATCCTGGCACTGGGGTAAATGCTGCAATTTATTCTATTAGCATTCAGGCTGATGGCAAGATTATTATTGCAGGAGATTTTTCTACCTATAATGGTGTCTCGAGAAGTGGCGTTGCGCGACTTAACGCAGACGGTAGCCTGGATACAGGTTTTAATCCGGGAACAGGTGCAACAGCATCTGTCTATACCAGTACTTTACAAAGCGATGGCAAAATCATTTTAGGTGGTTTGTTTGCATTCTTCAATGGTTTATCCAGAAATGGTATCGTAAGACTTAATACCAACGGCAGTGTTGATACAAGTTTTGACCCTCAGGGCGGCTTTGATGACTATGTTCACTTCGTTAGATGGGAGAATGACATGGTTTGGGCAACCGGTGCCTTTACTTCTTACAGGGGCACACCAAGAGGAGGTATTGTGAGAATATTTGCTCCAGCTGAAGTGCCCCTTACCGCAGAACCTGCAGCACAAGCTACAAATCTGAATTTTACTAATGTTACTTCTACCTCTTTAACTGTAAACTTTACAGCAGCTGCGCCTGCTGCCGATGGTTATATTGCCATTCGCAGAGCAGGGGCTGCACCTACAACCGATCCGGCAGATGGAACTGCTTATACGGTAGGCACAAGTTTAGGTGATGGAACAATTGCTTTTGTTGGATCTGCAACAAGTTTTGAACAAA
>DAOLDI010000368.1:1426-3183 GCA_035327445.1 Cyclobacteriaceae bacterium
AATTTACAGCTACAATGGTACAGGCAGCGCTACCAATTACCGGCAGGCTTCTCCCTTAACGGGCAGTCAGGCAACCAGCGCAGCTGCCGACACTTCCCCTCCGGTATTCGGTACAAACAGCACACCAGCAAGTGTAGCTGCAGGTAGCAGCATCAGTGTATCAGTTAATATTACCGATGCTGAATCAGGTATAAACAATGCTGCTATTTCTTTTGGTCCAGCAAACAGTTTAAACTTCAGCACCAGTAATACAGCAATGAGCAATACTTCAGGCAATACCTGGACATTCAGCATTCCTGCTACAGCACAAAGTGAATTAGGTGTGCGCTATCGCATAACGGCTACAAACGGTGCAGGACTGGAAAATACGCTTGGTCCGCTTACAGTAGCTATTACTCAAAGCGGCACAGGTCTTAATATACCATTCAATTCATTCGGAACTGCTGTAAGTAATTACCGCATCATTGCCGTACCGCTTAACCTGCAAAATAAAAGTGTAAATGCAGTCTTCGGCCCTGCCTTTGGTGGCGACTATGGCGACCGTGAAAAATGGCGCATGTATCATTATAATAATGGAACAACCAGTGAATTAACAGGTAGCTCACAAATAGATTTGGGTAAAGGTTACTGGCTCATCTCGCGTAATAATGTTAACCTCAGCAGTGGTGCCGGACAAACTTCTGGTAGTATAGACAACCCGCATAGCATCAATTTAAATAATGGTTGGAATCAGGTCGGAAATCCGTATAACTTCAATCTGTTATGGTCAGATGTGGTTACAGCCAATGCCGGTGTAAATATGGGCGCGCTTCGCTTATTCAATGGAAGCTTTGCAAACGGCACAAGGTTAGATGCCTTTCAGGGTGGATTTATTTTTGTTAACTCTGGAAGCTCATTGATATATCCTGCCAGTAAAAACCCAAGTGTGAACGGACGTTTTGATGATGCATTTGAAGATGAACCTGTTTTGCGCAACAGTATAGATACTGAAGCATGGGAAGTACGCTTTTCTCTTACATCAGGAGAACTTATCAATAACCTGGCAGGCCTGGGCATGCACCCTGAAGCTGAAATTGATTTCGATCGTTTTGATGATTTTACTTTACCGCGCATGCCTGAATTTATTGAGCTCAATCACAACAAACGCTTACACAATACAGCTTATGCCCGCGATATGGTGCCAAGCACACTGCAACACAGTTGGGACTTTGAAGTAAACAGCAGCAATACAAATGCATTAACCAGTCTGAGCTGGGAGAATGCTTACTTCAAAAATAAACATCAACATTTGGTGCTTTGGGATGAAGACCTGAAACGCAGTATTGATATGAGCCAGCAAAGTGATTACACTTTTGTGGCACCAAGAAAATTCAGGGTGCTATATGGCAATGCCGCATACATTCAGGAACAAACAGCGCAATATGAATTAATTCTGCACGAACCTTATCCCAACCCAGCCTCTGGCTCAATTAACTTCTCTTTTGTAATTCCTCAGCAATTTGGAGAAACTTTAATTAGCTTTGACTTAATAGATCAAACAGGCAGAAAGGCAAGGGATATAAGTAAAAACATTTATGAACCCGGTTTCCATCAATTAAGTTGGGAAACAAAAGATGAACAGGGAAAGCAATTGCGTAATGGACTCTACTTATTGCGCATTACAGCAGGTGACAGAACTTATTACAAGAAAATATTAATCATACAGCAATGAAAAATTTCAAAATCTTCATCACAGTATTAACTGTTTGCCTGCTGGG
>DAOLDI010000369.1:0-3153 GCA_035327445.1 Cyclobacteriaceae bacterium
AAGAATTGCACATCTTTAAAAAAAGAAGGTTTTTTCCCTTCTACTTTATGTCCGTAGAACTGGCCAATCCAGGCCAGTGTAAAAATGCCCAATGAAATCGCCCAAACAGGTGCGACATTCAATTGCGCGATCAGGTTAGCCAGAAAGAGGCACAACAAACTGAACAAGGCCATACCCAAACCCAGTGTAAAAGATAAAGTGATGTAGTACACCAGCACCACTACCAACGTAAGCGTTGCCCAATTGGCATAAGGGTTTCCCGGCCCCAGCCAGTTTTGAACTATATGATTGGGTATTGACCAGATAAGGCCTACCACACTAAAAAATATTAAGGGCACACATACCCAATGAATGGCTTTATTGGTGGCATTCTGATGGCTCTCTCCGTATTCAGCCAGTAGTTCATCTATTTTACGCATAAGGCTCAGGGTTGAAATTTTCGAATCAATTTACAATTAATCAGATACTTTTCAATCAAACTTTAGTACGCACTTTATTCCAGGCTTTCACCTGCCAGAAAACTTTTCCGGTAGTAAGGTGATTATTTTTTTCGTCATGAATTTTAACAATGCAGGGCACAACTACAGATTCACTCGTTTGTAATGGTTGATAAATCTCCTGATCAATCCAGGCATCTGTAATTTCGAAATTTGCATAAGCTGTCATTTTTCCCTGGTAATGATAATCCATTTCAAAACGCTGCATGATGATGCGGTATTTGGCCGGATCTAAGCTGTTGATAAGTGTAAGCCCGGTAGTAAATTCACTCAAAGTGGCCAATGCACAGGCATGCAATCCTCTGATGTGATTAAAATTTCTTCTTTTATATGGGATACAGGTTTTGATGGAAGTATCGGTAATCTCTACCACCCTGAAAGCATGAGGCTTATTGAAAGGAATCATGCGATCTAAACCTCTGTTAAGAACCCACAACCAAAAGCGGGAAGTTTTAGCTTTTTGAATAATTTTGGCGGCATCCATATGGTGATCAGAATTTGTTACAAGATACATAATCATATACATCAACTATGCAAAAGAAAATAATTGTATTGGGCGCGGGTTTGGTTGGCAAAGCCATCGCAATTGATCTGGCCAAAAATTTCCAGGTTAGCTCTGCAGATATTAACCAGGAAGCATTAGACCATCTCTCCAAAAAAAATATCAACACCATTAAAGCTGATTTGCGCGATGCTGAAGCGCTGAAAAAACTGATTGCCGGATTCGACCTGGTGATTGGCGCTGTGCCGGGCTTCATGGGCTTTCAAACAGCCAAAGCTGTGATTGAGGCCGGCAAAAACATGGTTGATATTTCTTTCTTTCCTGAAGATTCATTTGAGCTGGATGAATCGGCAAAACAACATGATGTTACCATCATTACCGATTGCGGAGTAGCGCCCGGCATGGGCAATATCATACTTGGTTATCACAACCAAAACATGGAAGTGAAACGCTACGAATGCCTGGTGGGTGGCTTACCACTTGTACGCGAATGGCCTTATGAATACAAGGCGGTTTTCTCTCCTATTGATGTGATTGAAGAATACATTCGTCCTGCGCGTTACATACAAAATGGTGCAATGGTTGTGCGCGAAGCCTTGAGTGATGCAGAGCTGGTACACTTTAATGGTGTTGGCACTTTAGAATCATGGAACTCTGATGGCTTGCGCTCATTAATCAAGACCATGCCCAACATACCGGATATGATTGAAAAAACTTTGCGTTATCCCGGCAGTATTGAATACCTGCGTGTGTTGCGCGAAACAGGCTATTTCTCTTATGATGAAGTTGACATTAACGGAGTAAAAATCAGGCCCATAGACCTCACCGCTAAACTGCTGTTTCCAAAATGGAAACTTAAACCCGGTGAAGAAGAATTTACCGTGATGCGCATTGTGATTGAAGGGGAAGAAAATGGGAAATCAAAAACATATACTTACCATCTGCACGATAAATATGATAAAGCTACTGATACACTCTCAATGGCCAGAACTACCGGATACACCTGCACAGCAGCTGCACATTTGCTCGTGAGCGATAAATTCACAAGAAAAGGAATTTGCCCGCCAGAGTATTTAGGTGAAAATGAAAGTGATTTTAATTTCATTTTAGACTATCTGCGCGCAAGAGGCGTGCATTACCATGTAGAAACAAAATAATTGTTTACCTTAATCCCAAATTTTTAAACGAGCATACATGACGGCCAATATCAAAGCACCCAGCTTAATTGAATCACTCATTCCTATTCTGTTTCTTGTTTGTCTGCTTACACTTAATGTAATTTATGTATTTGGAGATGGCTCAATTGATGGCTCAAATCAAATAGCACTTTTGCTTTCAGCCGCATTGGCCGGTGTAATGGCACTTCGTTTAGGATATACATGGGATAACATTATTGATGGTATCGTAAAAAGCATAAGCTCTGCCATGAGCGCCATGTTAATTCTATTGTTGATCGGTTCACTTTCAGGCACCTGGCTCATCAGCGGTGTAGTGCCTGCTATGATTTATTACGGACTAGACATTCTGAACCCGGTAATTTTTCTTTTTGCTGCCTGTATTGTTTGTGCAATCGTTTCGGTTGCTACCGGAAGTTCATGGTCAACGGCTGCCACCATTGGTATTGCGTTAATTGGCATCGGACAAACCATGGGCATACATGAGGGACTTGTTGCGGGTGCCATTATTTCAGGCGCTTACTTTGGCGATAAAATGTCTCCACTTTCTGATACTACTAACCTGGCGCCCGCCATGGCCGGCACCGATTTGTTTACACACATCAGGTATCTCACATATACTGCAATTCCAACCTTCGTAATCACCTTAATCATTTTTCTTGTTTGGGGATTCAGCATAGACAGCACCGCTTCGGTTGAAAATGTTGCTATGGTACAAGAAGCTATCGCGAGTAAATTTAATATCAACCCCTGGTTGTTTATTGTACCTGCTGTTGTCATTTTTCTGATTGTAAAAAAAGTATCGGCCTTGCCTGCCTTATTGGTAGGCACATTGCTGGCTGCCGTTTTTGCGTTGATTTTTCAGCCACAAATCATCAATGAAGTTTCTGGCATCTATAACAATTATGCTTTGTCTGGCTACAAGGCATTTATGATTGCAATGTATGAAAAAATTACACTGACCACCGGAGTTACATTG
>DAOLDI010000370.1:0-3147 GCA_035327445.1 Cyclobacteriaceae bacterium
TAATCCACCTCCCATTGCATGTGCATAATAATCCGGATAATCAGCATGGTTAACAGTTGCCATGAAAAAATTTCTGACATGACCTTCAAATGTGCCTAAGTTGTGTAAGACATTGCAAAGACTATCATTGGCTACACATTGATCATTGATAATGGCCCTGCGTGCTGACCAACTTGGATCCTGATGCTGCGCTTTCGCATTGAGCGCAGTGAATATCACGAACAAGGAGAAAAATACTTTTTTAGTAATCACTTGTTTGAAACCCATGCCTTATTTATTTCTTTTCTCTTATCAACAATTGGTTTAAAGGGACCGAACTTATGTTGCAAATCGCTGAAGCCATCATCAAATGGTCCGAAGGGATGATCTACCGGTTTCTTTGAAATATCAGGCCAGTCATGGCTGATGTCTTTACCGGGATGCGGCAAAGAGTTTACATAAGCCGCCAGGTCCCATGCCTCTTCATCTGTTAATTCAGGCTTCATGTAAGTTGCACCAAACGGCATGTTTGCTTTGATATATCCGGCAAAGCGCGACAGTCTATACAAACCTGCTGCTGTAGTATAACTTTCTTTTCCCCACAAAGGAGGATTAGTCCAGCCGGTACTGTCTGGATTAATCATGCCTTCACCTTGTTCTCCATGGCAAATCACACAGGCTTCTATATATTTTTCTTTACCTTTTACAGGATCAGCCGCACGATCAAGAAATGCCAATTCAATAAGACCGGCACCTTTCGGTGTTTCGCCTTTGGCTACATCTTTACCTAACCAATTGATATATGCCACAATGGCCAGCATTTCTTTGCTGTCATCAGCAAGTGCTTGTCCGTTAAGGCTTCTTTCAAAGCAATCGTTAACTCTTTTTCCAATGCTCTCTTCTGTTCCAGATCTGGCTCTGAACTTTGGATAGGTGGCAGCAACTGCACTAAAATTATTGCCAAAAGGTTTTGTGCCTGCATCTAAGTGACAATTCTGGCAATTCATACCATTGCTGCTTTGCATAACATTGCCTTTAGGACCCAGATAAACTGAAGTATTGGCAATTAAATCTCTTCCGTAGCGAATCAAGTCGCCTGCTTCACCTGCAGGTAATTCAGTTTCTGCAGGTGGCTGCCATACATCAGCAAAATCATCATCAGCAGGAATTGAATTTTGATTTTGGCGTAATTGCATAAACTGCTGATATATTTCGGGAGTAAAAATTAATCCAATCGATAATACCAAAAGTAAAGCGAGGATGGTATAAGTTAGCCTTAGCAGCCTGCCTACAAACTTCAATAATTGATCTTTATGAAAAGATTGTGATGGCATTTCAGCTATAATTACAATTAAATCAATGTGGTAGTTTTTCTCTTATTGCACCATATACCCATGTACCTGCAATAGCACTTAAGAGCGTAATGATAACTGCTAAAAATCCGCTGCCAATTTGAGCAAATAGAGGACCAGGACAGGCACCCGTAATGGCCCAACCCAAACCAAACATAGTAGCGCCAATGATATTACCCCAATGAAATTCTTTTTTATGAAATACAACTTCTTCATCACGCACTGTTCTTATTTTGTATTTCTTGATTAACCAAACAGATAACATGCCCACTACAACAGCAGTACCAATTACACCATACATGTGGAAAGAATGCATCAAGAACATCTCCTGAATGCGATACCAGGAAATGATTTCAGCTTTCACGAAAACAATTCCGAACATGATACCTACCACCATATATTTAATATTAGATCTAAAGGTACTCTCACCCACCATTTGGTCGTTGGGTGCTTCACATTCAATTGGATGTTGAGGTAAGGTTAGAGGGTCCAATACTTCCTGATCTGTATTTTTAAATTCCATAATTCTTATTCAATAAATAGTTTAAAATAATTTCATGATCCATGGGAAAATCAAATGCACCATGGCAAATCCACCGGCCATAAAGCAACAAGTTGCTACCAGCGAAGACCACTGTAAATTAGACAAACCCATAATTGAATGACCTGAAGTACAACCACCGGCATAACGGGTACCAAAGCCAACAAGAAAACCACCTACCACGAAAAAGATAAGACCTTTCAGACTAAAAAGATTTTGAAGACTGAATATGGAAGCAGGCATGAGGTTTTGATCAACTTCTATATTATAGGATTCTAATACTGCCACCGTGTTGGGTGAAATCTGAATCGGATCTGGATTACTCAACAAAACAGTTGCAATCAATCCGCCTAAAAGCACCCCCCCTACAAAAAACAAATTCCACATTTCTCTTCTCCAGTTGTACTTGAAAAAAGAAATTCTTGCCGGAAAGCATGCTGCACAAATGTGCCTTAGAGAAGATGAGATACCGAAATGCTTGTTACCAATAAGCAACAAGGTGGGTACCGTTAAACCAATAAATGCGCCAGCCACATACCAGGGCCAGGGTTGTCTGATTACATCAAGCATAAAATTTACTCTATTGTGTGTTTAATACTGATTACAAAAGTGAAAATATGATCTTTGTCATTTCGTAACAAAAGTCACAATATCCAAAAGTGACGTTAATTATTTGATAGCTGACAGGGAAACTTATTTTAATTTATCGGGTTAAATATATATCATGACAAAACAACTTATCACAGGCATTCATCACGTAACCGCTTTAGGAGATGATGCCCAGCAGAACATAGATTTCTATGCCGGTATTTTAGGCCTGCGCATGGTTAAAAAGACCATCAATTTTGATGCGCCAGATGTTTACCACCTTTATTATGGTAATGAACAGGGCAGTCCGGGCACCATCATGACTTTCTTCCCCTATCCGGGCATTGGCAAAGGCAAGCATGGCAAAGGACAAATGACGGTAACTTCATTTTCTGCACCTGATACCAGCCTCGACTATTGGATAAAGCGCTTGAAGAAGTTCAATATCAAAGCATCTGAACCACAGCAACGATTTGATGATGAAGTATTTATTGCATTTGAAGATGTGCATGGATTAGGGCTTGAATTGGTTTTTAATAAACGAGATGAAAGACCCGGCTTTACTTACGGACAGATTCCTGAAGCGCATGCTGTGAAAGGATTTTATGGTGTGGTGCTTTCTGAAGAAGGTTACGAGCGCACGGCTGGCTTGTTACTGGAAGGTATGGACCATCACTTGATGGCTGA
>DAOLDI010000371.1:0-3141 GCA_035327445.1 Cyclobacteriaceae bacterium
ACAAAGATAAGTTTTTAGGATAGCAGAGATAACTTTTCTTAACGATTTTACTGATGGCTTTAATGTTGGGTAAATCTGAAGCTTCGGCTATATCAATAATCTTCCCTGTTTTAGTTAAGATGTTGATTTTTTGCCCTTCTGCCACGTATGCTTCGTTGCTTACCTGTCCGTGTGAAAAAAGATAAACGGTATCATTACGTAATACTTTATACTTCGAGGCTATGGCGGCCCTCACTTTTTCTATGTCTTCTTTCTTTACCGGTTGTTGCTGCAGGCTGATCTTAAACAACTTGCGCTGCAGTAGCATATTACATAAGCCAGAAAGAATATTATCTGTATGGTACTGCCATAATTTAATTGCTCCCATTATATCACTATCATCAAGTTTACCGTATGCTTCCAGAATATTTTTATCCGTACTAAAATCTTCTGCCTTATAATCTCTTGCCAGAAAGGTATGCAGTGCATCACTGCATGTTACATTCATATTTGCTTTGGTGAGCATGCTTGCACGTTTAATGATATTCACAATCATACGCTCGGCCGATACGGTAGTTTTGTGTAAATAGATTTGCCAGTACATCAATCTTCTTGCATTCAGAAAATTTTCAATGCTGTAAATGCCTTTTTCTTCTACCACAAGTTGATCTTTAACTACATTAAGCATGGCAATAATGCGATCAACCCCAATACTTCCCTCAGAAACTCCTGTAAAAAACGAATCCCTTCTTAAATAATCCAGACGGTCTATATCCAGTTGGCTCGCAATTAATTCGTGGAAAAATTTTCTTTTGTAGCTATTTCTGAACATGCGTAAACTCATGTCTAATTTCCCATTGAAAATTTTGTTGAGTCTTTGCATAAAGAGGTAAGAGATACTCTCATGTTGCGCATCTGGCAATAAACTTTCTTCCAATGCATGTGAAAATGGCCCATGGCCAATATCATGTAAGAGTATAGCGATTTGAGCGGCTTCGTATTCTTCTGCGCTTATGTCAATTCCTTTGTTTCTTAAGTTATCCAGGGCTTTACCCATCAGGTGCATGGCGCCAAGGGCATGATGAAACCGGGTATGAATGGCCCCCGGATAAACCATTTCAGTTAAGCCGAGTTGCCTTATTCTTCTTAACCTTTGAAACCAGGGGTGTTCAATGATATCGAAAATAAGTTCAGAAGGAATACTGATAAATCCGTAAACAGGATCGTTTATTATTTTCTTTTTGTTCAAGCAGATGGAATGATTATTAAATGTTAAATGTAACTTAGAGGCTATTTATTTTGAACTATGCAAAGATATAAGATTTTGTGGGCAGATGATGAAATTGATTTATTGAAACCACACATACTCTTTCTGAATCAGCGAGGATATGAGATTACTCCGGTTAACAATGGCTCAGAGGCGGTTGATCTATGTGAAAAGGAAAATTTTGATGTTGTTTTTCTGGATGAAAACATGCCGGGAATGTCGGGCCTTGAAGCGCTTAGTCTGATTAAAACCAGTAAGCCGGCTTTACCTGTGGTTATGATTACCAAGAATGAAGAGGAACATATCATGGAAGAAGCCATAGGCGCCAAGATTCCCGATTACCTGATTAAACCGCTTAACCCAAGTCAGATTTTGCTTTCAGTAAAAAAGATACTGGATAACAAAAGACTTGTACATGAAAAGACCACACTGAATTATCAGCAGGAATTCAGAAAAATAAGCATGGCTTTTATGGATGAACTAAGCCATGAAATGTGGGCCGAACTCTATAAGAAATTAGTTTATTGGGAGCTTGAAATGGATGCCTCCCAAAATAAAGATATGGCAGAGGTTTTGGATTCGCAGAAAACTGAAGCCAACGCAAATTTCTCTAAGTATGTAATCAAGCATTATGAATCATGGCTAAATGATGCCAAGGTTGAGCGACCTTTATTGTCGCATAGGTTGATGAAGCAAAAAGTATTTCCGCTAATCGAAAAAGGTAAGCCGTTATTTTTTGTGTTGATTGATAATTTAAGATTTGATCAGTGGAAAACATTAGAGCCCATTATTGCAGAACATTTTAGTGTTGCTGATGAAGATACCTATTATTCAATTTTACCAACCACAACAGCATACGCCCGCAATGCCATATTCTCTGGCATGATGCCAACGGAAATGGCAAAACACCATCCCGAGCTTTGGGTGTCTGAAGATGAGGATGAAGCTAAAAATAATTTTGAAGAAGAGTTTTTACTGAAACAACTGTTAAGAAATAACCTCAACATCAGAAGTACTTATCATAAAATCAAAAATCTTTCTCAGGGAAGAGACCTTGCAGAATCGGTAAGTAATCTATTTCAGCATGAATTAAATGTGATCGTTTACAATTTTGTAGATATGCTTTCACACGCAAGAACCGATACAGCCATGATACGCGAGCTGGCGCCTGACGAAGCTGCCTATCGTTCAATCACAAGATCCTGGTTTTTGCATTCCCCTTTGTATGATATCCTGAAAAAAATTGCCGAGAAACAGTGTAAGGTAATCATCACCACCGATCATGGTACAATACGGGTTAAAAGACCTTTCAAAATTATAGGAGACAAAACTGTGAACACTAACCTGCGCTATAAGCAAGGAAAAAACCTGGGCTTTGAAGGTGGTAAATTGATGCATGTAACAAAACCTGAGCGCTTGTTTTTGCCTAAGGTAAATGTGTCTACCTCTTATGTGTTCGCCATAGAAGATCAGTTTTTTGCCTATCCCAATAATTATAATTATTACGTGAATTATTTTAAGGACACTTTTCAGCATGGTGGCATAAGCCTGGAAGAAATGATCATACCCGTAATAACCTTAAATTCAAAAAATGCACGATAAGACCAATCACATTTTTCACTGGAAAGATGTGAAACTGGAAGATATGCCCATTGTGGCTAAAGAAATTATTGAAAAGGCGGCAGATATCCGTATTTTTACTTTAAGCGGAGATTTGGGTGCGGGTAAAACCACATTGGTGAAAGAGTTTTGTGCATTGCTGCAAGTACTTGATGTGGTTGGGAGCCCTACTTTCAGCATTGTGAACGAATACCGTACAAGGCATGCTGAAGCAGTTTATCATTTTGATTTGTACCGCATCAAGCGCCTGGCTGAATTGGAGGAGATAGGATTTG
>DAOLDI010000372.1:0-3139 GCA_035327445.1 Cyclobacteriaceae bacterium
ACTAAAATGCACATGAGTGCATCAAGTGGTGCTGATATTGAAGCAAAAGTAAATTGTGAAGATATTTCGCTGGAGGCCTCAAGTGGAGGAGAAATTGTGATTGAAGGAAAAACAAAGAAAATACAAGCTACTGCCAGTAGTGCAGGAGATATAGATGCTTATAGATTAGAGGCAGAGATTGCCAATGCCAAAGCCAGCAGTGGAGCAAGTGTAAAGTTGAATGTTTCTTTAGAAATACAGGCGAATGCCAGTAGTGGAGGAAGCATCAGATACAGGGGAAGTCCGGAGAGAACAAATTCGAACTCCAGCAGCGGAGGATCGGTAAAGAAAACTAACTAACATTGAAAAAAGAGCCGCTTATAAAGCGGTTTTTTTATTTCTTTCTTGGCCTGCCGTTAGGTTTTCTTTTAAATCTTTCTTCCTCATTATTGATCTCAAGGTTCAACAATGCCAGGTTAAAGTGTTGCAAATACGACTGATCTTTAATTTGCCTGTTAGGCCAGTTGCTTGTTCTGATAAGAAATGTGAGCATGGCTATATTTTTACTGCTCTAACGAAGACTTAGCTTACTGAGTTTACAGATTTTTAAAAAAATGATCGAATTGCTGAAATCGAGGGTTGAAACGCATTAATCCAGGCTTTGTAACCTGATGATCTTTCCGGTTGGTGTTTCCTGAAAGTGATCAAGGTAGATAATGGCTACAGGGGCATGGTAGGGCTTTAGCTCTTTTTTTATTTGCGTCAGCAGTGATTGTTCGAGCAACATATCCATAGGTTCTGACTCTATTACCAATACTACCTCATTACCTAGTTTCTCGTTCGACCTTTTGCTCAGGTAAAACCTGGCTTTTATTTCAAATCTTTTGAATACCTCAGCGATGAAGGGCTCTTCTAGTTCGGGTATAATTTTTACTCCACCAGAATTAATAACGTTATCCCATCTGCCCAGCCATTTGAATTGATTGTAATTAATTAATTCAATGATATCGTTGCTGTTGATGGCTTCTTCACCTAAATGATCAGCCTTTACAGTAAGGCAAGATTTCTCATCGGCACTAATTTTAAATCCGGGCAGTACATTGAAATAGGGTTCACCTATTTTTCGCAATGCAATATGACTGATGGTTTCTGTCATGCCGAAGGTTTCGTAAGCATTTACATGGAGCTTTAATAATTCCAGCTCAAGTTCTTTAGATAATGCAGCACCACCAATCAGTATATTTTTAATGCCCTTTAATTTTTGCGCATGCTCTTCATTCAATAAGCTATGTGCCTGGTAGGGTACCATAGCGCAGAGTGCAATTTCTTGTTCAGCTTTAAGTTTTTTTAGAGGATCAGCATCTGGTGTGAAACAAATAATTTTTAATTGTCCAACCAATGCACGCACCAGCATCATTTTACCTGCAATGTATTGTGCATCTAAACACAATAATGCTGTATCACCAGCTTTTACTTGTAGATAATTTAAAGTTGCTTCTGCACTCTTGATAAATTGTTGTCTTGAGATTTGAATTTGTTTGGGCTTTCCTGTTGATCCGCTTGTATTTTGAATAAATACTTCTTTGTTGTTGAGCCAATCACTTAAAAAAGTAAAGACACCCTGTTGAAAGGTGTCTTTACCTGTAATGCCATTGTTTTTTATGGATGAGAGACTAACCGCTATGCTGTTTATGGTGATCGAGTCAAAGGGGTAGTTCATTTTAAAAAATCAAAATCTGATTAAGGGAATTTAGGAAACTTAGAGAAGTCAGGATCACGCTTTTCAAGAAATGCATTCTTGCCTTCTTTAGCTTCTTCTGATAAATAGTAAAGTAGTGTTGCGTTTCCGGCAAGTTCCTGAATGCCAGTCTGCCCGTCAAGTTCGGCATTAAATGCACATTTGAGCATGCGTATTGCCAAAGGACTCTTCTTCAGTATTTTCTCTGCCCAGGCCACATAAGTTTCTTCCAGCATTTCAAGTGGAACAACCTTGTTAACCAGGCCCATCTCTATGGCATCTTTGGCATCGTACTGATCACAGAGATACCAGATTTCCCTTGCCTTTTTCTGGCCTACTATTCTGGCCAGGTAAGAGGCGCCAAATCCTCCATCAAAACTTCCAACTTTAGGACCAGTTTGTCCGAAACGCGCATTCTCAGCGGCAATCGTTAAATCGCAAACTACATGTAAAACATGTCCGCCACCAATGGCCCATCCTGCAACTGCTGCAATTACTGGTTTGGGAATAGATCGAATTATTTTTTGAAGATCAAGTACGTTTAATCTTGGCACAGCATCAGAACCAACATAACCTCCGTGGCCCCTAACACTTTGATCTCCGCCACTGCAGAAAGCTTTACCGCCTTCACCGGTTAAAACAATTACGCCTATTTCGGTGCTTTCTCTGCAGATGTTCATAGCATCAATCATTTCTTGCACCGTTAAGGGTGTAAATGCATTGTGCACTTCAGGTCTGTTAATACTAATTCTGGCAATACCATTATACTGATGGAACAAAATCTCTTTATACTGTTTAATTTCTTTCCATGGAAATTTAAGATTCATAGCTCGCTTTTATGTTTTGTTTTAAAGATTCAAAAATATGTTTGTTTGTACTTGTACTGCTAACAATTTCAAAAATTTTACCCTTACCTTCTTTACTGAAAAATCTTGCTAAAAGAGGCTTCAGTTCAGCTTTATTTTCAGGTTTCAGGTATTCCAGGTTAAATTCTGCAGCTAGTGATTTAGCCTCCAATGCCTGATGTGTTTCGAAATACTCTTTGAATTCAGGTAATTTATCAGGTCCATTAAGCAGTCCGAAAATTAAGCTGCCATGATTGTTCAACAAGATTATGCGCAAATTGTTGAGCGGATAGTTATGCCAGAATGCATTGCGATCGTAAAAGAAGGCCATGTCTCCGGTAATAAGTATCTGCAGTTCATCTGTGTTCAGTGCATGTCCTACACAAGTGCTGTTACAGCCATCTATACCACTGGTGCCGCGGTTTGACCACACTTTTACATTTGATTTATTTTCAGGCATACCTAAAAAGTTGGCATATCGCACTGCCATGCTATTGGCCAGGTGTAAGTTGCTGCCTTCAGGTAAACCCGAGAGTACTTCCTTTACAAGTTCGAGTTCATTTAATTCTGGTAATTC
>DAOLDI010000373.1:0-3136 GCA_035327445.1 Cyclobacteriaceae bacterium
TTGAACTGCCCAACCTGGCAGCCGGTAAATTACTGGCATCAACTTTCAGCACGGCCAAATCTGTTGAACGATCGGTACCTATCAATTCTGCCTCATATGTATTCTTATTGATGATCACTTCAATCTTATCAGCTGACTCTATCACGTGATTGTTGGTAATGATATAGCCATCAGGAGAAAAGATTACACCCGAACCAGTGCTCACCTGTGTCTGATTGCTTCGGCCACCTAACCATAAGTCAATCCAACTCACCGTAGAAACGCGCGAATAATTTTTGATGTATACCACACTACGCGTACTTAATTCAGATGCAGCAACGAAATCTTCTGTGGAATTAAGCAAATAATCGCTGACCGATGAATTACTTCTGCTTTGATAAGAATCTGAAATAAAACTAAGTGTCTGCGCTTCAGGAAATTCTGCCAGTACTCTTACTTCAGGTTTTAATTGATCGTAAACAAAAGCTCCGGCTAATCCGGCTGCAAAAGCTAACAGTATGAACTTAAAGTTTCTCATCGCTTGTAATCTTATCAATTCAAATTAATAACGTATCAAACTCATTCGGGTTTTGCCATTGCTGTTTAGTACTTTTGCCCATTATGGGCATTCGTTCTTTACTCAGCAAACCTTTAGCGGCTTATGTAGCTGCACAAACCCAAAAATGGGCTGCGCAACCCGGCTTACATCAGCAAAAGATATTCCATAGTATTATTCAAAAGGCAAAAAATACAGTTTTTGGTTCAGATCATGGTTTTGCTGACATAAAGACGTACGATGCGTACAAAAAGTCGGTACCTGTGCGTGACTACGAGGCGCTGAAGCCCTACATCAATCAAATGCTGGAAGGCAAACATGATGTGCTTTGGCCGGGCAAACCGGCATACCTGGCCAAAACATCGGGCACAACATCGGGCACAAAATACATCCCTATTACACAAGATTCCATCCCCAACCACATCAACAGTGCGCGCAATGCTTTGCTTAGTTATGTACATGAAACAGGTAATGGTGCATTTCTGGATGGCAAACTGATTTTTCTTTCGGGTAGTCCAACGCTTGATGTGAAAGCTGGCATAAATACTGGGCGCCTTTCTGGTATTGTAAATCATCATGTGCCCGGATATTTAAGAAGCAATCAATTGCCTAGCTACACAACAAACTGCATTGAAGACTGGGAAGAAAAACTGGAGCGCATTATTGACGAAACAATTCATCAGCGCATGACCTTGATCTCGGGCATACCGCCCTGGGTGCAAATGTATTTCGACAGGATTATTGAGCGCACAGGAAAAAAAATTAAAGATGTATTTCCCGACTTCAACATGTTTGTTTATGGTGGTGTAAACTTTGAGCCTTATCGCGCCAAACTTTTTGATTCTATCGGCAGAGCAGTTGATTCAATTGAAACTTACCCGGCATCTGAAGGATTTATTGCTTACCAGGATTCACAAAAAGACAATTCATTGCTATTACTTCTAAACTCAGGAATTTTTTTTGAATTTATTCCTGCTGAAGAATATTTCAATGAGCATCCTACCCGTTTGAGTATAGATGAAGTTGAACTGGATAAAAACTACGCGCTCATTATCAACAGCAATGCAGGCTTATGGGGATACTCTATTGGCGATACCATTAAATTTGTGTCGAAGCATCCTTATAAAATCTTAGTTACCGGTCGTATCAAACATTTCATTTCTGCCTTTGGCGAGCATGTAATTGGAGAAGAAGTTGAAAAGGCCATGCGTCTGAGTATGGAAAAATTTCCGGATGTAAAACTGGCAGAGTTTACCGTAGCTCCGCAGGTAACACCTGCTGAAGGTTTGCCGCATCACGAGTGGTTTATTGAGTTTGAAAACATGCCGGAAAGTCTGGAAAAATTTTCGCTAGAGCTGGATAATCAATTACGCGGTTTAAATGTTTATTATGATGATCTGATCAGCGGTAGCATTCTGCGCACACTTATCATTCGGCCTTTGCAAAAACAAGCATTTGTTGAATACATGAAATCGCAGGGCAAACTGGGCGGGCAAAATAAAGTGCCCCGACTTTCCAACGACAGAATGATTGCGGATGAATTAAAAAAATACCTGGCTTAACATGAGCATAAAGAAAAAACACATCGCCATACTCGGCTCAACCGGTTCCATCGGCACACAAGCACTTGAAGTAATTGCCGCACATCCGCAACATTTTATTGCTGAAGTGCTAACCGCACAAAACAATGCCGATTTACTGATTGAACAAGCCAAAACTTTTAAGCCTAATGCGGTAGTAATTGTTGATGAAAGTAAATATCAAAAAGTAAAAGAGGCGCTAGATACAGATGGCATTAAAGTATACACCGGTGAAGCAGCCCTTGCACAGGTTGTACAAATGGAAAGCATTGACCTGGTGCTGACTGCATTGGTAGGATATGCCGGACTAAAGCCAACCATTGAAGCCATCCAATCAAAAAAAAATATTGCGCTTGCTAACAAAGAAACACTTGTTGTAGCCGGTGAACTGATTACCGCACTGGCAAAAGAAAATGGTGTAAATATTTACCCGGTAGACTCAGAACACTCGGCCATCTTTCAATGTATAGTAGGCGAGTTTCACAACCGCATCGAAAAAATTATTCTCACCGCTTCTGGTGGACCTTTCAGAGGAAAGAAAAGAGATGAATTATTAAACGTTACCAAAGCACAAGCACTCAAACATCCTAATTGGAGCATGGGAGCAAAAATCACCATCGACTCTGCCTCACTTATGAACAAAGGGTTGGAGGTGATTGAAGCCAAGTGGTTGTTTGGCTTAAATGCCGGGCAAGTAGAAGTCATTGTGCATCCACAGTCTATCATACACAGCATGGTGCAGTTTGAAGATGGCTCTATCAAAGCACAAATGGGTTTGCCCGATATGCGCCTGCCCATTCAGTTTGCCATGACCTATCCTAACAGGTTGAAGGCCGATTTTCCGCGTTTTGACTTTGGCCAATACCCGGCACTCACATTCGAAAAACCAGACCTGGAAACCTTCAGCAATCTGGCCCTGGCTTTTGAAGCTTTACAAAAAGGTGGTAATGCCCCCTGTGTTTTGAATGCCGCCAATGAAATTGCTGTTGCAGCATTTTTAGATGATCGTATCAAATTTCTT
>DAOLDI010000374.1:0-3134 GCA_035327445.1 Cyclobacteriaceae bacterium
ATCTCTGTTCGAAGAAAAGAAACCCCTGTCTGGTGCAAAAAGGAATATCCCAAAATCATCTTTTGATGAATTCACAGGTTTGCCCAGGTTTTCGATTAGCGTTTTGCCAGATGAGCGTTTTACCACATAAATATCCAAACCACCATAACCCGGATGGCCATCTGAGGAGAAATAAAATTTACCATCTTCTGAAACGAAAGGAAACATCTCATTACCGGGTGTATTTATTTCTGAACCAAGATTGCGTACTCTTCCAAAACGGCCGCGTGAATATTGTGCTGAATACAAATCGGTTCCCCCATAACCACCTTTACGGTTAGAAGCAAAATACAAGGTACGGCCATCAGCGCTAAAGGCTGGTGTGCTATCCCAGGAACCAGGATCATTTATGTTAATGGGCCTTGGGGCCGTCCACTCTCCGCTTCTGTAATTAGAAATATATAAATCTACTTCTTCTCCTCCTTTGCGTTTTCCGCTATTGCCTTTGGCAAAGATCATGGTATTACCATCCGGGGTAAAGGCAACAGTACCTTCATTGATATTGGGCGAGTTAATCCACTCTGGCAGCGGTGCCAGTGTTGCCATATCAACATTTGCTCCGCGGGTTTTCACTCTGAAGATATTCGTGAACGGAGTTCCGGTGGCTTCATAAATTCTGGTATTTCCTCTGGAACTTGTAAAATAAAGTTCTCCGCTTCTGTAAACTGGCGCATACTCTGCCGCAGGAGTATTGATTGTCTCCAGGTTCCTTACGCGATAATAATTCCCCCGTTCTTCGAGCGCACGCAGTTGCTTCAAGCCCTCAATTTCTTGTGCTGCTCTTTGCTTCAGAAATTCATTGCTTGCACCTGCATATAATTGCTCAAGCTGGGTATTGGCCAAGTCATATTTTTCATTGCTCATGAGTGATCGAACATACATCAATCGCATGGTATCTCTTTGTGCAGGAGTGCCCTTTTCAACAGCAAGCCGATAATAGGGCTCGGCATATTTAATGCGGTTAGACAAACGATATGACTCAGCTATAATGTAATTAGCTTTTACATTCTCCGGATCGTTCTTTAGTACTTTCTGATAATACTCTATAGTGCTTTCATATTGTCCTAATTCAAAAGATCGCTTTGCCTTTTTCTCAATTGAACAGGCCGTTGACAACATCGCCACAATCAGTATAAAAACAGAACTTCTCATGAACACACAATTTTTCTTAAATATATATTTCAGGATCTGTAAAAAAAATCTATTGTTGATTTGCCTTAGCTAAAAACCTTGCATAAGGACTATCCCCAATAGCCACAACACCTTTATTCAATAATTCATCTTTTGTTGATACCAACGAATTGATGATTTTACTCTCTGCATTCAACACTCCGTATTTCAGCTGGTTTTTAAACTCAATGAAATCGATAAATTTTACATCATCTCGATCGATAAGCGCAACTTTACTTCTGTCAGTTAAACTGGTGTTTAATTTCTGCTCTAAAAATTTTATGAAGTGAACCGATTTATCTATTGAACATCCGCTTGCTTGTGCGGCAGATTCATCAACAGCGAGAATGATAAAATGACTTAACCAGATTTGATAAGAGGCTTTTAACTCGCGGTTGTGGGCAGTCCAGGATTGTATAAATTCCGGAACCAGCTGATCAAGTTCTGCTTTGTCGGTATCAGTAAACTTTTTGTAAGACTGATAAACCCAAACCCTTGAATCGTTTGCCATATGGCTGAAAGTAGTCATCATCAGTGTGTGCATTTATAAACCCTGTGCCTCTGCAATAAGTTCTGCCAAATCTTTAACCTGTACTTCCTTTTCTTTCTCCTTGTTTTTTACTCCGTCTGTCATCATTGTCATACAAAACGGACATGCCGCTGCAATAATTTTAGCGCCAGTATTTAAGGCTTCTTCTGTGCGTTCAATGTTAATTTCTTTATTGCCTTTTTCAGCATCTTTAAACATTTGTGCGCCCCCTGCTCCGCAACATAGTCCAGTAGTACGGCATCTTTTCATTTCAACCAGGTCTGCGTCTAAAGCTTGTAAAACTTCCCTTGGTGCTTCGTAAATATTATTGGCCCTGCCCAAATAACACGAATCGTGATAAGTTATTTTTTTGCCCTTAAATTCTCCTCCGCCTTTTACTTTCAGCCTTCCTTCATTAATTAGTTGCTGAAGAAATGTTGAGTGGTGTATTACATCATAGTTTCCGCCTAAGTCTGGATATTCATTTTTAATGGTATTAAAACAATGCGGACAAGCCGTAACTATTTTCTTAATGCCATATCCATTAATTACCTGAATATTACTCATAGCCTGCATCTGAAAAAGAAACTCATTGCCTGCTCTTCTGGCGGGGTCACCGGTGCAGGTTTCTTCGTTTCCCAACACTGCAAATTTGATTTGCAAGGCCTTAAGTATCTTAACAAAGGCTATGGTAACTCTTTTGTATCTGTCATCAAATGAGCCGGCACATCCAACCCAAAATAATACTTCGGGGCTTTCGCCCTTTTGCATTAAGTCTGCCATTGTTGGAACCTGAAATGAATTCTCTGTCATGCGTTAATCTTTTAAATTTTTTACTTCATTGACCCAGTTAAACCTATCGGTAGGTGCAAACTTCCAGGGGGCAAAGTTTGTCTCCACATTTTGAAACATGCTGTTCCATGATGCGGGTGATCCTGACTCTTCCATGGCCACGTATCTTCTCATCTCTAAAATTATCTCTAGCGGATTAATCATTACAGGACAAGCCTCAACACAAGCATTGCAAGAAGTGCAGGCATTAATCTCTTCTTTGCTTACATAATCACCAAGTAATGATTTGCCATCATCTAAGCCTGATTTACCTGCAGCAAGGTTATAGCCTATTTCTTCCATTCTGTCTCTAACATCCATCATGACTTTCCTGGGTGATAATTTCTTACCCGTTAGATTGGCAGGACACTCACTCGTGCAGCGTCCGCATTCTGTACACGCATAAGCTGCCATCAAACTTTTTCTGCTTAGATCGTTCACATCTTTTGCACCAAAACGACCTGGAGCTACAGGAGGATTGGTGGAGGCAGCATCTGCAATTCCGAGCATAGATTTAACTTCATGGGTAACCACCTCCATGTTATGCATTTTGCCTTTAGGTTCA
>DAOLDI010000375.1:0-3130 GCA_035327445.1 Cyclobacteriaceae bacterium
CTTTTGTTGGAGGCAATCCTCTTTGGCCTGTATTGATGGGAGAAATACAATGCCGTGCACTGGGTTGTTTGCTGGAATCTTTTGATGAAGATGGGAAATCCATAATAGATGATGTTGGCGAAATGGTGATTACCAAACCTATGCCTTCTATGCCTGTGTTTTTCTGGAATGATAAAAACTTTGAACGCTATACAGAAAGCTATTTCGACATGTACCCGGGTGTATGGCGGCATGGCGACTGGACGCAAATTACACCGAGAGAAGGAATCGTGATTTATGGGCGTTCAGATGCTACACTCAATCGTGGTGGCGTGCGCATTGGTACCAGTGAAGTATATCGTGCAGTAGATAAAATTAATGCAGTAAAAGACAGTCTGATTATCTGCATCGAAAAACCGGGTGGTGAATATTACATGCCTTTGTTTGTGGTGATGCAGGAAGGACAGTCTTTAACAGAAGATATCAAAAAGCAAATCAACCAAACTTTGCGCACGGATTATTCACCCCGCCATGTACCGGATGAAATTATTGCTATACCTGATATTCCTTATACCATCAGTGGCAAAAAGACAGAGGCACCTGTAAAGAAAATCATGATGGGTAAAGAGCCGGAAAAGGTAATTAATCCGGGGGCTTTGAAGAATCCTGAGAGTCTGAGTTTTTTTATTAATTTATATAAAACTCAAGTTGACTAATCATTGTATCTTTGAAGCATGGGTAATGTTGTTAAAAAGACCAGCTTTGAACAGGAGCAAAAAGAAAAAGATGAAGCCTTTTTAAAGCTCAGCCCCGAAGAGCGGCTCGAAGCCATGCTTAAAGTCAGAATGAAAATGTACAAAAAAGGAGTCGACTATTCTTTTAAAGGTAAGAAAGTAAAAGTTACACGAGGCTGATGGCTTTATTTAGTGAAGAGCATCCTATTCAATCCAAGTTACATTAGAAGTAATTTCATTCTGAGTAATTTATTAAAATTTTAATTAGAATAATCAGAAAAGAAAAATGAGAAAAACATCTATCACCTTCAACATAGATCTAGACGAAAAAAACATCCCTGAAAAAATTCAGTGGGAGGCTACTGATAAACCTGATCCGGGTTTGAGTGAAACCAAATCACTCAGTGTAGCACTGTGGGATCACACCCAAAAGAATACCCTCCGCATCGATTTATGGGCCAAAGACATGCCCGTAGACGATATGAAACGCTTTTACATCGACTGCCTGGGCGGCATGGCCCAAAGCATGATGAATGCCACCGGAGATGAGTTTATGGCCACTGAAACTCAGGCACTTTGTGAAAAATTGGTAGAGTACCTGAAGAAGGAAAATAGCTGATTCCTGTCTCCCGGTTTTTTAAATTTTTACAATTTTATACCATTCAACCTATCCTAAATAGTCTAACTATTTGGAGTTAATGAATATTTGCTAAATTTCAGATTGGAGACCTCACATAACTCAAAACTTATGAAAAGAATTCTTTACTCAACCGGACTGCTATTGGCAGTCATTTTTTGCAGTGCCTGGCAAGCGCAGGCACAAACTACCATAACAGGTAAAGTTACTGAAGCCGGCACTGGTGATCCTTTGGCCGGGGTTAACATCCTGGTTAAAGGGCGTGTTGTTGGTACCATTAGTGATGCCAACGGTCGCTTTAACCTGAGGGCCAATGACAACCCTCCTATTACCCTCGTTTTTTCTTTCATCGGATATGCATCAAAAGAAGTACAAATCACGCAAGCCAATGTAAGTGATTTAAATATCGAACTGGAAGAACAAACCTTATTGGGACAGGAAATTGTTGTTTCTGCATCGAGGGTAGAAGAAAGCATTATGGAATCTCCTGTATCCATTGAGAAAATGGATATTCTTGCGGTTCAGAATACGCCTGCCGACAACTACTACAAAGGTATAGCCTACCTGAAAGGTGTGGATGTAACCACCAGTAGTATCAACTTCCAGATTATCAATGCAAGAGGTTTTGGTAGCACGGGTAATACCCGTTTTGTGCAATTGACTGATGGTATGGATACCCAGGCACCCGCGCTTAACTTCCCTATTGGTAACTTGAACGGTCCTTCTGAATTAGATGTGGAAAGCGTTGAACTTATTCCTGGTGCAGCCTCTGCGCTTTACGGACCTAACGCCTTTAACGGAATTCTTTTGGTTAACAGCAAGAGTGCATTCGACTATCAGGGTTTAAGTGCCTTTACCAAAGTAGGTGTTAACCATATTGGTGCAAATGCAGACCAAGATGCTGCGCTGATGTATGATTTCTCGCTGAGATATGCCAAAGCATTTAATAACAAGTTTGCCTTTAAAGTAAACTTCTCGCGCATGCAGGCAGATGACTGGCATGGCACTGATGCAACCGATAGAGAAATTGGCCGCACACCTGCAGGCTTTAGCTTTAACCCCGGTGCAGACAGATTGCATTTTATGGGAGATGAAGCTTCTATTCCTTTAGCAATTTTCAGGTTGAGTGCTAACCAACCAGGTGCTCCAGGTTGGCAAACCCTTGCCAGCAGCAGTATTGGTGTTTTTGAACCGGGTGTAACTGCCTGGAATTATGCACAAAATGGTTGGCTGCCTGCTCACGCTGTTTCAGCTCCATCATACAGAGAAAGTGATCTTGTAGATTACAATGCCAATAACACCAAATTCAATGCTGGTTTGTATTACAGAATTAACGACCGCATGGAATTAAGTTACTTGTATAATGGTGGTTGGGGAACCAGTATTTATACGGGCGCACAGCGTTATTCATTGGCAAACTTTAATATTCAGCAGCATAGGTTGCAACTAAGAGGTGATAATTTCTATTTAAGAGCTTACACCACCATTGAAAACTCTGGCGACTCTTATATAGCAGAATTTCTTGCCAAGAGAATTAACGATATAAGAAGTGGTGGAAATGTATCTACCTGGTTAGGTACATACGGAATCTATTATCTGAGACACTTGTATGACCAGGGCTTTACTGACCCTTCTGCCACACCTAACGTTCCGCTAAATATTCAGGAAGCAGCGCATGTTTTTGCCAGACAGCAAACCAACAACCGTTTTCCAATGGAACCCGGTACCCAGGCTTTTGAAGATGCAAGCGCCAGGCTTTAGAGGGTGTTGTTCCCTTCGG
>DAOLDI010000376.1:0-3125 GCA_035327445.1 Cyclobacteriaceae bacterium
AGTTCGTAAAGGAATAATATCTTCTCGGGAATCCGGCAATACCAATGTAGTGCATGGGGAAGAAAACCAGGTAAACACCTATAAATGTTATCCAGAAATGGATGTAGCCTAACTTCTCATCCATCATTCTACCAAACATTTTAGGGAACCAATGGTAAACACCGGCCATCATTCCAAAGAATGATGCACTACCCATTACAAGGTGGAAGTGTGCCACAACAAAGTAAGTGTCATGTAATTGAATATCGATAGCCGCATTACCCAGGAATATACCTGTAATACCACCCGTAAGGAAGAATGAAACCAGACCTATTGAAAACAACATACCTGGCGTAAAGATGATGTTACCTCTCCATAAAGTGGTAACGTAATTAAATACTTTTACTGCGGATGGTACAGCAATAATTAAAGTGAGCAACATGAATACAGATCCCAGGAAAGGATTCATGCCTGTTACAAACATGTGATGGGCCCAAACAACGAAAGATAAAATTGCAATGAACAACATTGAACCCACCATGGCTTTGTATCCGAAAATTGGCTTGCGCGAATTGGTTGAAATAATTTCAGAAGTAATACCTAGCGCAGGTAACAATACAATATAAACTTCGGGGTGACCTAAAAACCAGAACAAATGCTGAAATAAAACAGGGCTGCCACCCTGATTTGGCAAGGCTTCTCCCCCGATGTAGATATCAGATAAATAAAAACTTGTACCAAAGCTTCTATCCATTATTAACAAAAGTGCAGCTGAGAATAATACCGGGAATGATAATAAACCAATGATAGCCGTAAAGAAGAATGCCCAAATAGTTAGACGAAGCCTGGTAAAAGACATTCCTTTTGTGCGCATGTTAATTACAGTTGTTATGTAGTTGATGCCTCCTAATAAAGTTGATACAATGAATAAAGCCATTGCCACTAACCAAAGTGTCATGCCATCTCCAGATCCTGGTGCAGCCTGAGGTAGCGCGCTCAAAGGAGGGTATATAACCCAACCTCCACCAGCAGGGCCAGTCTTCAGGAATAATGAAATAAACATGATCACACTTGACAGGAAGAAGAACCAGTAAGAAAGCATGTTCATAAATCCTGAGGCCATATCACGAGCTCCAATCTGCAAGGGAATTAAGAAGTTACTGAAAGTACCACTTAAACCAGCAGTTAATACAAAGAATACCATGATGGTTCCATGCATAGTAACAAGGGCCAGGTAAAAATTGGGATCAAGTTTTCCTTGCGGGGTAATCCATTCACCTAGTACAGGCCTCATCCATTCAAGATCAGCTTCAGGGAATCCTAATTGAATTCTAAAGATTACGGATAAGATTCCACCAAGCAATGCCCAGAACATCCCGGTAATTAGAAATTGCTTGGCAATTACTTTATGGTCTTCGCTGAACACGTAATTAGTCCAGAAATTACCTTCATGGTGATGATCATGTCCGTGATCGTCATGATGCGTGTCTTGCTGTGTATGCAGATCTACTGTTGCCATACCTTATCTTGAGCTTATTTTGTAGTAACTAAATTTGAATTTCCTATTTGCGCTGAAGCTGCAACTTCATCTATATCAAACCCTGCCTTTATCATTGCCATCTCGCGCAAATTTGCAGGTACCTTTTCCAAGAATTCCGGATTTTGTTTTAACCAAGGTTCTTGCTCAGCCTTCCACTTTTCAAAATCGGCAGGCTCATGAACAACAACTAACATTCTCATAGAGAAGTGACCGTATCCACATATTTCCGTACAGGCTAATTCATAATTGAAATCAGGATTGCCTGTTTCGGCACGCATCTCTGCAGTAGATTTTGTAGGAATAAATTTAAAATGAGTTGGCATACCCGGCACTGCATCCATTTTTACGCGGAAGTGCGGTAAGAATACGCTATGCAAAACATCTTTAGCCCTGATTTTCAAAAGTACTTCCTTTCCTTTGGGCAGATGAAGTTCTAGAGCCTTGAAATCATCATAAGTATTTGGATCGGTTAAATCTAAACCGAACTCATTCACAGGACCAATCAGTTGATAATGATAATTTCCTAAGGTATTATCTTTTACACCTGGATATCTTGTTGACCAGCCAAACTGCTGCGCAACAACCTCAATAACTTCAGCGTCTTCAGACGCTTCGCCTGTAATATCATTCCAGGCATTAAGACCTGTGAATATCAAACCCGTAAGAACAATAGCAGGCACAACAGTCCAGATAAGTTCAAGCTTGGTATTATCTGCAAAAAAAGTTGCCTTATTTCCTTCTTTATATTGATATACAAATGCGAAATAGAAAAGAACAATGTTAACAACAAAAAAAACAATTACAGAAACTGCCATGGTTACCCAAAACAACATATCAGTTACCGCCCCATGTTCAGAAGCAAGAGGTAAATTATACTGATCAAAAGTTTTTACCGAATACCAGAAAAACGCCACCATTCCAACAATCAAAAACCACAGGAATAGATTAGCATTTAACTTATTCTGAGCATCTGGCTTTCCATCTTCAGGTCTTCCCTTTACTATGCCTACCAGGTTGCTGATCCTGAATATCATAAACAGGATGGCTACAACCAGTATTGAGCTAAGTATTACAATTAAATTAAGCATATAACTTTCCTTTGTAATTAAATATGATGATGTAAACTCTCTTCAAGCATAGGATGATTCTTACCTACCAATGGCATTTTGGATAAACTAGTAAGGGTAATGAATAAGAATGCCGATAAGAAAATCAACGCAGTACCAATCTCTATCAATCCCAATCCTCCGTCAAACTGCATAACACCAGGGGTTACCATGTTATAAAAATCGAACCAGTGGCCAACGATTACAATCGGACAAACAAGTTGTAATAAAGTAATATGGCGCTTGGCATCTCTTGTCATTAATAACAAGAAGGGCAACAAGAAGTTTAGGATGATATTCACAAAAAATATCCAGCTATATGGAGCAGTAGTCATGCGCTCAACGAAGTAGATAGTCTCTTCAGGAATGTTGGCGTAGTATATCAAGAGGAATTGTCCAAACCATATGTAAGTCCAGAAAACACTGAATGCAAACACAAATTTACCAAGGTCATGTAAGTGATTGGCATTCACAACCTTTAGATAGCCTGCCTCTTTTAG
>DAOLDI010000377.1:0-3120 GCA_035327445.1 Cyclobacteriaceae bacterium
CAAGTTGGCAACCGGTGAATGGAAGGCGGCTTACTGTCTGACTGAACCAGACTCAGGCTCTGATGCCAACTCAGGAAAAACAAAAGCCAAACTGAGTGATGATGGCAAACACTACATCATCAACGGACAAAAAATGTGGATTACCAATGGAGGTTTTGCAGATGTCTTTGTAGTCTTTGCAAAAATTGATGATGATAAAAACCTGAGCGCATTCATTGTTGAAAAAACTTTTGGCGGAGTTACCATGAACGAGGAAGAAAAGAAGATGGGTATCAAAGGTTCTTCTACACGCCAGATATTTTTCAATGATTGCAAAGTGCCTGTAGAGAATTTGTTATCAGAAAGAGAGAATGGATTCAAGATAGCCGTTAACATCCTCAACATCGGAAGAATCAAATTGGGAGTTGCCGCAGTGGGTGGTTCTAAAGCCACGATAAGTAAAGCAACTCAATATGCGAAAGAACGCAAGCAGTTTGGAACAGCGATTGCCAACTTTGGTGCCATCAAACACAAGATTGCAGAAGTAAGCACAAGAATTTTTGCTTCAGAGTCTGCTCATTATCGCGCGAGTCAGAACATTGAAGATGCTTACCATGCATTGATGGAAAGTGGGATGGATGCAGCGCAGGCGAGACTAAAATCTTTGGAAGAGTTTGCCATTGAATGCGCCATCATGAAAGTGAATGGTTCTGAAGTATTAGACTTTGCAGTAGATGAAGGTGTGCAGATCTACGGAGGCATGGGCTTCTCAGCTGAAGGTCCGATGGACCGTGCTTACCGCGATGCACGCATCAACAGAATTTTTGAAGGCACCAACGAAATCAACCGCATGCTGACCATTGATATGTTGTTGAAGCGCGCCATGAAAGGCCATCTGGATTTGATGACACCTGCCATGGCGGTGCAAAAAGAGTTGATGAGCATTCCTGATTTTGGCGCGAGTGATGATGAAGGAATTTTTGTGAAAGAAAAGAAGGCTTTGAATAACCTGAAGAAAGCAGGCTTGATGGTGGCAGGTGCAGCCGTACAGAAGTTCATGCAAAAACTAAGTGAAGAACAAGAGGTGTTGATGAACCTGGCCGATATGCTGATTGAAGGTTATGTAGCAGAATCAACTTTGCTGCGCGTTGAGAAATTAATCAGTCAGAGAGGTGAAGCAGCTTGTGCCATGGAAAAAGAAATGGCCATGCTTACTTTGCACAAGGCCATGGAGAAAGCAGCCTCAGCCGGAAGAGAAGCCATCATGGCATTTGCTGATGGTGATGAATTGAGATTGATGCTGATGGGCTTGAAGCGCTTCACTAAAATAGAACCTTACAATTTGAAAGCAGCCAGAAGAAAAGTGGCTGAACATGTAATTGAAAAAGGAAAATATCCTTTCTAAAATCGTACAGCGTAATTGTTCAATATCGTACAAAGGCCGGCAAGTTCCGGCCTTTTTTATGCCTATTCTAGCAAGAAATGAAGCTTGTTCATTTTGGAATTGCTTTTGCGAGATTAATCAAAATTAACTCCAGCCCTCATGAAGTCATTAAGCATTGTATTGATTGTATTGCTCTGCATTTTCTTTTTCTGGATTCCTATTGCCATTGGGGCAACTGTGTTTGGTCTAGTAGCAGGTTTGCTGGGGGCAGTCTTTGGGTTAATAGGCGGCATCATCGGCATAATTGCCGGAGTAATAGCAGGTATCATCAAATTTGTTGTGCACTTGGTTACCTTCCCTTTTCACTGGGATCTTTTTTCCGGCAAGACATTTTTAATCCTGGCCATTATCATCCTGGTAATTGCAGTTGCGAAGTCAAGTCAAAATGCGGCCACTAGGCAATAATACTATTGCGTGTATATAAGGCAGGATTATAAAAGAAATTGCTGTATAAAGGATAGAGGGGCAGCTTTCTGAGTTCTTTTTTACTACCGATAGCGTTAATCTGGTAATTATTTTCAAAACCACTTTTAATATAAATGCGTTGGTTTATGGTGCTCAGCATTTTCCCTTTTTGGTCATAGACTTTCACTTTGAGTACATGAAAACCAGGTGTGCTCTTATGCCTGATATAACGCTTACGCTCGTTTTGTATCAACTTACCATTTACATAAACCAATATAGTATGTTCTTTGCTATGGCTATTCACAGAGAAGGCAGAATTACCGAGTGCAGTAAAGCCCAGTATCATGAGTAAGCCAAATAGGAGGTAGTTTTTCATTTCTCTTTTTCTTTTAATAGTCACAAGCATTATGCCATTTTTCAATTTTACTTTAACGATGTCTTGATGGCTTCTATATGATTTTCAAGTGCTTTTTGCCAGTCCGGGTCAGCATCCCATTGCGTTCCCAAAAACACATTGCCGTTTACAACATGTTTAACGTAAAATTTATATACGGGGATGTCTGCCGCAAAAGTTTTCAATTGACTTTGTCCGTTTTGAAAACTAACAGATACAAAACCTGTTTCACCGGCTTTAATTTCGTAACCCAACATTGCCCTTGCCGTGTTGCCCCTGGCATATATATACCCAAGCTCATAAAGATAACCTTCCTGTCGCAATTTATTTGTGTTCCATTCACGCTCAGTCAGTGCAAACTTATAGGGGTATTTGAGCATCAATTCAGCCAATGATAATGAATCAAGCACTAAGGGCACAGCCAGCCTGTCAACGCGTAAGTCAATGGCATAAAACTCTGAACGTCTTCCGCGAAAACTGCTAAAGGGCAAATCAAATTCAGGAGAATCGTTAACCAGAAAATTTTGCTTTTTCTGTTGCGACCACGATTCCCGGTATAATCCTCTTAACACTTCAATCAGATTAGCTGAATGTGCATACCATGCTGAAGCGCTCTGATTAAACCAGGTTCGGCTTCTGTTATACTCAGCAACAGCTAAGTGAAAATTGTCTTCAGATTTCTTAATCAGCACAAGCTGGTTGATATCTCTTGAGTTGAGATATTCTGATAATCCGCTCTCGATGTCTTTACCCGCAAACAGCAATTCAACATGGTAATAAACTACTGCGTCTAAACCCATCCGCTGAAATTCAGCCTGTATTAAGTTGAATTCTCTGCCTGTAAAATTACCTTCATAGAAAACGGCAGTACGCGTGCTTAAAAGTTTTTCGGGGATGT
>DAOLDI010000378.1:0-3120 GCA_035327445.1 Cyclobacteriaceae bacterium
CAAAATTTCGCGCACATTGTATCGAATATTCAAACTTATCTGATCCAATGGTAAATCGTTAATATCAGAGCCAAATGGATCTTCAATTTCCTCAGCAATTAACTCAACACTCAATAGAATAAAGAATATAAACAATACAATGGGTATGGTGGTGTAACCATAACTTGTAACAAAGCCAAATGGTAAGGTTATGCTATAGGTAAACACAAATTTTTTAATAAACATACTGTATGAAAAGGGAATGGGTGTATTTTTAATACGCTCGCAGGCGCCCATTATGTCTGTAAATTCTTTTATCTCTTTATCTAAAATAAAAAACTGGTCACCGGTAAGCTTCCCTTCCTTATAAAGTGTATTAACTTTATCATATAACATACCCAGCATATAGGCCGGCTTGTGTTTTACCCGGGTAATATTTTCCAGGAAACTATCATCTATCTTTTCCAACTGGTCAATCTTAACCCCATTGCGTAAATGTTCTTTTAGTGCTATTACAAAATTGCAGATCATGAGGTTGAACCAGTCAACCGATTTCTTATCCTCAGCTCTAAGAAAGGCATTGATCTTAAATGAAAAATTGCGGGTATTATTTACAAGAGAACCCCAATGTTTGCGGCCTTCCCACCAGCGATCATATGCGGAGTTTGTTCTGAAAACCAAAAACAAACCCAATACAATACCCAATAATGAGTGCATTGAGGTTGTACTTTTAAACTCCTCCTCTGTAATGCCAAAGTAATCGATAAAGATGAAACAGATCAGCAATGTGAGCGAACCCATTAGTAACATGGCGGGTATAAGCGCACGCATTACACTGCGGCTGTAGGCGCCAAAAATTTCTTTTACCCAATGCTGGGGGTTGTAATTGACCATTTAAACATGTTTAGAGATCAAAAATAAAGTTTTTTCTTTGTGCTTGAACAAAATCTGACAATTGCTGGTATCCAAATTGCATAGGGGTATCTTTGAACGATTTTAATATGCAGGCGTTTTTTATTGAAAGTACTTAATTATGAAGCAGCTAATTTTAACTCTTACTCCCATTTTCCTCTTATCAATACAGTTGTTTGCGCAGGGCGATTATATCATTACACTCAGGGGCGATACTATTAGAGGGGAAACCCATATTTTAAGCAAAACCATTCCAGAACAAGTTCAACTTAGTAATGCTGGTAAGAAGCAAAACTTTCATCCTTTGCAGGCAAAAGAATTTACACATAATGGCGAAATATACCGTTCGGTAAAAAACTATGAAACGTATCAGTTCATGAAACTTTTACAAGAAGGTTACCTGAGTTTATATGCCTACCGCAATGAAAAACAATCAACATTTGATGGCAGACTAATGGTAAAAAAAGACGGCACTATCATGGATGTACCTAACATTGGCTTCAAAAGAAAAATGGTAAGTTTTATCTCTGAGTATCCTGAACTTGCAGATAAAATTGAAAGCGGAGAACTGGGCCGCTTCGACCTTGAAGAAATTATTGAGTCCTTTAATACTTATATCAGTCAAAAAACTGTGCCGGGCATTGAAGAGAGCCTGGATGATAACACACGCGAGGCATTGACCATTACAGATAATTTACTCAACAAAGTAAATCAAGCGGCAAATTTTGAAGGTAAAGACGATGCCAAAGCCATGCTGGCAGATATTAAATCTAAATTGCAGCGGAGAGAGCAAATTCCTTCTTACCTGCAACAGGCACTCAAAGGCATGATGGCAGGCAATGCTGAGCTATCAGCTTTGACTCAAGAGTTATTAAACAAACTTCAATAAAACCAGGCTATCTCTATTTGGTTTTACATCCAAACCTTTAGTGATCTGAGCTATCAAAAGTATTTCAGATAGTTCATGCATCTTTAAGAAATTACGAATAACTTAAGCGGTCTAAAGCCCATACTATGGAAAGGTTTTATGTAGACCCTGATATCTCTTTAGCCAAAACACTCGATAAATCATTTTACCATGAGCCTTCGAATTTTGAGCTGAGCAAAGAAAAAATATTTGATCGATGCTGGTTATATGCAAGTGATATTACATCTCTCGATCAACACCAGGCCTACCCTTTTGAATTGCTTCCCGGATTTTTGAATGAATCATTGTTGCTTACAAAAAAAAGCGGTAAAATCAATTGCTTATCTAATGTGTGCACACACAGAGGCAGTTTAATTCTGGATAAACCTTGCAGTATAAATGAGTTAAGGTGCCCCTACCATGGAAGAAGGTTTGACCTTGAAGGCAATATTATTTCTATGCCTGAATTTAAAGAGGTAAAAAATTTTCCTTCAACATCAGATAACCTGGCTAATCTTAAATTGTATAACTGGCATGGCTTAGGCTTTGTCAATATAGAGGGCTTCCATACAGCTGATGTGTTTTTCAAAGAAATGAATGAACGTGTAAAGTGGATGCCGCTTGATAAAATGCAATACAAAGCAGAACTCTCACGCGACTACGCGGTAAAATCTCACTGGGCTCTTTATTGCGAAAATTACCTGGAAGGCTTTCACATTCCTTTTGTGCATGCCGGCCTCAATAAAGAAATTGATTATGGAAATTATACTACCGAGCTTTTCGAAAACGCATCACTGCAAATTGGATATGCAAAAAACAATGAAAGTGTTTTCGATATTCCTGCCGGAGCTTTTTATCACGGAAAAGCAGTAGCTGGTTTATACTTTTTTATTTTCCCAAATATGATGTTCAATTTTTATCCCTGGGGCTTAAGTCTAAACATTGTAAAACCAGTAAGCATAGATACCTGCCTGATTAGTTTCAGAACTTATGTTTGGGATGAAAGCAAACTAAACAAAGGAGCCGGTGCCGGACTGCACGAAGTTGAAATGGAAGATGAAGCGGTTGTTGAAGGTGTACAAAAAGGATTGAAGTCGCGCTACTATCAACATGGCAGGTACTCGGTTAACAGGGAGCAAGGTACGCACCACTTCCACAGACTAATTTGTAAATTCATGAATGCCTGAAATATGAACGAAGAAAAATTTTCACGTTTTACCAATATCGAATTAAAACCCAAAGACGAAAGCAAATTTCTGGAAGGACCAAAGAGCAGAACTTACGAGTTCTTGTTTTCATTCCGGGTATTGAGAGAATTCGTT
>DAOLDI010000379.1:0-3118 GCA_035327445.1 Cyclobacteriaceae bacterium
TTATAGCATTTAAGAAGCGTGAACCAAATGGTCCGATTTGTTCCTGATCTCCATCAAGTTGAAGTATTTGATTTTGATTGCTGGCATAATTACCGCCAACTGTAACAGATAGATCAGTATTACGAATGATATTGTAATTGAGTACAATTTCAAACCCTTTATTTTCAAGGCTGCCTATATTTTTAAATTGTGTAGTAAAGCCACTGATAGATGGTACAGGTGTATCGAGCAATAAATCACTGGTTTGCTTGTTATAATAGTCGATCTCACCTGTTAGCCTGTCATTGAAAAAACCAAAATCAATTCCTATATCAAACTGAGCTGTTTTTTCCCATCTCAGATCAGGATTGGGTATTTGATTAGGAGCAAGACCTGGCTCGCCACCATAAGCAACTCCACCATATTGGGCAAGATAAGTATAGTTGGGTATCCCGGCATTTCCTGTTAAACCATAGCTGGCCCTGAATTTTAAAAAGCTTAGTGCTTTATTTTCTGATAAAAATGCTTCTTCAGAAATTATCCAACCGGCAGAGGCAGCAGGAAAAAATCCATACTTGCTGTTCGGGCCAAACTTTGAAGATCCATCTACACGGCCGCTTACACTAAATAAATATCGATCTCTGAACTTATAATTGGCCCTGGCAAAACCTGAGACAAAACTTTCTTCTGTAAGACTGGAAAAAGCAGTTGTAGGCTCAGCGGCCGAAGTAAGTTTTTGTAGTTCCGCTAAGGGAAATCCCTGGCCCACGGTATTTGTTTCATTTAATGACCTTTCCTGGAATTCAAAACCACTGGCTACATTGAAAGTATGCTGGCCGATTGATTTGTCCCATACCAACATGGTTCTTACTGTATGATTGAATAATTGTACCCAGCGTGACTGGCCAAGTCCACCTGTACCAAAGCCTGTATTTGAAAACTCGTTCCAGTAACGCTCATCATTTTGGGTCAATAAGTCAAAACCATATTCTCCTATTAATTTCATATCATCAGTAACACGATAAGTAGCATTAGCTGAGATAAGATTTCTGAAATTTTTTGTTACGAAGCTCGTGTTTTCCAAATCAAAAGTAGCCGGATAGTAAGACATGGCAGGATTGAAGTTGTTATCGAACAAATTGCCTTGTTTGTCTCTCACCGGAGTTATTGGAGCTTGTGCCACAAGTTGTAGTGGTGTAGAGAACAGGTTATCTGCAGATACCCTGTTATTTATTGTTTTGGATATTGCAATGTTTGTTCCGAAGCTTAATCTGTCACTCGCTTTGTGGTCAAGGTTTAGTCTGCCTGATATACGTTGGAACGAATTGCCAATTAATATCCCATCCTGATCGGCTAAGCCAAGGCTAAACATGAATTGTGTTTTATCACTTCCACCACTTGCGGTGAAGTCAAATGCCTTGATATTTGCCTTTTGATATGCCTCATTTTCCCAATTTGTGTCAGTCTCCAGAGTTCTCCAGTCTGTATCTCCGGCTAGGTAGTCCATATACCCGTCCCAAAACTGTAACCATGAACCGGGGTAATCGGCAGGGTTACCAATTGGATCATAACCTTCTGCTAAGTCATTATTGTACGCAGACTCTCTCATTAGCTCAACATACTGCTCAGCATTGAGAAAATCTCTTCTGCGCGTGGGTGTGCTTGAACCAAATTGAAGATTGGCAGTGAAATTTGTTTTTCCTTCTTTGCCTCTTTTTGTCGTAATCAACACTACACCATTAGCGCCTCTTGAGCCGTAAACTGCAGCAGCTGAAGCATCTTTCAGAATTTCGATTGATTCGATATCGTTCATGTTGAGATCTGCAAGCGGGTTAGTTGCAGCATCGCTTACCGTAAGATTATCGGTGTTGATGATCATACCGTCTACTACATATAAGGGTTCATTACTGGCAGAGATTGACGAAGACCCGCGAATTCTTACATTCATACCTTGACCCAACTTGCCATTTTGTGAGGTGATCAATACACCAGCAGCCCGTCCCTGAATGGCTTGTTCCATAGTAGTAACAGGTATATTTTGGATCGCATCTCCACCTATCTTGGCAATGTTACCGGTGAGATCTTGCTTTAATTGTGTACCATAACCCACTACAACAACTTCTGATAGTTGTTTAATGTCTGGCATCATGGTAACATTAATACTTGTTCTGTTACCAATATTGATTTCCTGGCTTGTAAATCCTATAAAGGAAAACACCAGGATTCCCTCTCTTGTCTGAGTAACTCCAATCCTGAAGTTACCATCGGTATCTGAAATTACACCAATACTGGTTCCTTTCACTATAACGTTTACACCAGGTAATGGGCTCCCGTCTTCCGAGGAACTTACCTTTCCTGTAATCACTCTTTCCTGCGCTGAAGCAAGAAATGAAAAACATACCAGACAGCATGTTAGTAGATGTTTTTTCATAAAAATCATTTTAGTTTTTTATTAATATTATACAGCTAGATACATCATAGCTGTATCATTAGACATACCGAATAGTGGGGGATATTTTAAAACCAGTAAGCAAATCTGGAAAGGGGAGGTCTTTATTGTATGTTTAAATTAGGTTCACTTTACTAACCTTCGCTAAAGCATCAGACCTGTTGATTAACTGAAGTATTGCTTCAAAGATATTTGTATATAGGTTTTTCTACACCCGATTATGTGCTTTAAAAACCATCTCAGAATATTTGCAAAGCGAAATTTTAATAATTCAAATAAATGAAAATATTTCCTTGGTTATTTTTACATCTTCAATACCGTTGATTCCCGGCAACTTGATATCAAGTAAAATATTAGTCGATTGAAATCAGGAATTGATCCGAGACAAAATTGAAATTTTATGCTTCTGATTACAACCTATTTTAGCTAAGGGGTGTCTGATGTATTGAGTGATAAATTATTTATAAATGAGAAGGACTACTTTTATTTTGATTGTTTGTACTATGATTTTTAGTGCCTGTGAGCATGATGAGCTAATTACTGGCGGACAGTTGAATGGTGCTTATACAGGTACATTTTATCGCATGGGTCCGAATACCGACTATGAAGTTGCTAATGTGACCCTTTTCTTTTGTGCTGATGGGTTTAAAGGAGGTAGTTCGATAGCTAAATATCCTGCCATATGCCAGG
>DAOLDI010000380.1:0-3114 GCA_035327445.1 Cyclobacteriaceae bacterium
AGCCGAGGCTGTAATAACAGGTATTACTGCTTCAGTAACTGTAATGGTTCTGTTGGCGCTTGCGGTACAGCCGGTTACGCCTGTATAAGAAATATTTAGGGTAGCGGTAAAAGACCCGGCATTAGTATAAGTATGCTGCGGACTTTGTTGTGTAGATGTAGCACCCGCTGCCCCGAAGTTCCAATTATAAACAACCGTTGCATTATCATCTACGGTTGATGTGTTACTAAATGTTAACTGCTGACCCATACAGGCAGTTGCACTCACATTAAAACTCGCGCTTGGCGCTGTAAGTACACTCAATGCAAATGCTGTAGTTGTGATTTCACAACCCGAACCCCTTGTTAATCTTACAGTATAACTTCCTGCAGTATTTGCAGATAAACTAGGAGTTGTCTGTCCGCTTAATGTGTTGCCATCTCTAAACCACTGGTAGTTTACATCTGTCAAATTTGTTACTGATAAAGTAGTATTACTTCCCTGGCACAAAGTTGCACCTGATGTACTGCTGATGCTTACATTAGGAAAATCAACTACTTCAACATTCACACTCACTTCATTACTCTTACATCCACCAACATCAATCACTAAAGTATAAATGCCTGCGTTTGTATTACTTACTTCTTCTATTACCGGATTTTGACTGCTTGATGTAAAATTATTGGGGCCCCGCCATTGGTAGCTGGCGTTGGCAACCGATGGTGCTGTAAGGTTAATACTATTACCTACACACACCGGCCTATTTGAGCTTATAACAGGATTTGAAGGAACAGAACCTGTGCTTTCATTAATTACAAGCGGTTCACTGCTCACAACACACGAGCCCGACTCTGATGTAGCAATTACTGTATAGGTACCGGCTTGTGTAATATCTAAGCTTGGACTACTACCAGTTTGTACAGTTGTGCTGCCACGCTTCCATTCATAGCTTACCCCAATACCCGGAACTACCTTGAGGGTTATAGTTTGACCGGGACATATGGCTTGAATGTCATCAGTAATGAATTTAGGCGCATAACAAATTGCATTTCTTCTTACATCTACCGAAAAAATGTTGCTGGCACGAATTAAGCCTGCATAAATTAAATCAGGCTTCCCGTCACCATCAATATCCGTAAGGTTTACTTGTTGCGAGGTTCTGTCTAATGCCAGATCCTGTCTTGTAAAAGCTGGAGATGTAAGGTTTCCATCATGGATGTAAAAATTTACCCCAAGATTGTTTGTAGTACTTACAACTATATCCAGATCACTATCTCCATCAATATCTGCCACATCAATTCTCCATGGTTGATTACCAGTTGGCAGGTCTACAGGAGAAGCAAAAGCTATATTACCTTCTGTGCTTTGATTATATAATATGTGAATTCTGTTTTGAAAAACATTACTTACCACCAGATCAAACAAGCCATCTTTGTTGAAATCGGCTGCAACTACATCATATAGTGTACCTGCAAGTGCTATTTGTTGGGCTGCACTAAACTGAATATTGTTACCACTACTTTGATTGGTAAGAATAAAAATATTATTCGATTGTTGTTGTGTTAAAATCAAATCGGGTTTGCCATCATTATTTAAGTCCTGAACTTCAACCCCAAATGTTGTTGACATACCTGCAACAGGAATTTTAATGGGAGTACTGTCAAAAGAAATTGAACCCGCTGTACTTGTATTTCTAAATACATAAAGAACATTATTAAACACATTGCTTAGGATCAGCTCAGGCTTTCCATCTCCGTTTAAATCTTTAACCCTTATCACAGCAGCCCTATGACCTATATCAATTAGTATAGTTTGAGGGGAAGCAAAAGATAAAGAAGTAGTTGTTGTATTTCTAAGAATTACAAAACTGTTTCTTGTTCCCCCGCTTCTTGATGCCATCAAATCAGGTCTTCCATCTCCATCTAAATCAGCACAAGCAATATTTTGAGTGGTAATCCCAACATTAAGGCTCGGTAAATTATTTCTGTCAAAATTTGTAAAGCTGATATTGCCAATCGTACTCGTATTACGCATAACCAACAGATCATTGGTTGTAGCAAGTTTTGTAGCTGCAATATCAGGCTTGCCGTCATTATCCAAATCACAAACACATAAATCAAAAATCTCTACCGTACTTGTTGTGCGTGCACTTTCAATGATTTTTGCAGGATCAAAAGTTTGGCCACTAAATGAAACAAAAGACCTTCGCGGAGCGTGGGCAGAAAGTCTGGTGCTGGTGTTTAACACCATCACATTTTCGTGCCTGGCCTGAGGCGGCACCTCTGCTTCTATACTTAAATTTGAAATATTTTTAATAGTTCCCTTTACTGAACCAAACCATACCTGTACCTGAGCAGCATTGGTGCCGAAGTTATCGCCTGATATAAGTACTGTTTGAGTTGGATATGCACCCAGGGGTTCTACCCTGGTAATCACAGGAGCCTGCGCCTGCGCACTCTCTATAAGTGATATTAAAAATGCAATAAGAAGAATTTGCTTTTTCATTTATTCAACTGTTAAAAGCCAGGCATCTTTAAATAGGGGTAGTTTTCTAAATTTATCTCGCTCTGCACGGGTCTGGTCAATATCATCTAGTTTACTTACGTACACATAATACAGTCCTTTAGGGCTAAGGTAACCATAGCGGGTATTAAATCCTCTGGCATGCAGGTTATCAGAATATCTTACTGCATTATCAAATACGCTAAACACACCCACCACAACATAATTGCCAACTGGTAATTCAAGCAAATGATTGCCTCTCTTTACAATTTCATGCCGCTCGGGCTGCTGTCTTGCTTGTAATTCTTCCCGTGCTTTGCGGGCCTCCTCCTCTCGGGCTTTGCGCTCGGCTTCTAGCTGCTGCTGTTCTTCCCGGTTACGCTTTTCTAATTCTTCTTTTGCCCTTCGGTCTTCTTCCGCCCTGGCTTGCTCTTCGCGTGCCCTCTTTTCCTCCTCAGTTTTTTGCTGTTCCTGGTTGCGTTGTTCTTCCTGCCTTCTTTGTTCAGCTAACCTTGCTTGTTCTTGCGTTTCATTTTGTTGTTTAACTTCATCTGCTTTGCGTTGAGCTTCTTTTTGTTCTTGCTCTCGTTGCAATCGCTCAGCTTCAGCTTTTCTTTCAGCTTCCTCTCTTAG
>DAOLDI010000381.1:0-3102 GCA_035327445.1 Cyclobacteriaceae bacterium
CTGGATGTGCTTGAATCTGAGGTATTGGCCATTGTGGGTGCCTCAGGGGCAGGTAAAAGTACGCTTTTGCATATTATGGGCGCATTGGATTTGCCTGATTCGGGCACGGTTTCACTTAATGGCACTTCATTGTTTAATCTAGACCGCAATAAACTGGCTGCTTTTAGAAATAAGCGTATCGGATTCATTTTCCAGTTCCATAATCTCTTGCCCGAATTCAGTGCGATTGAAAATGTGATGATGCCCGGCTGGATTGGTGGCCAACCTAAAACCGAGTTGAAGCATTATGCGGAAGAATTATTTGAATTGTTGGGCATAAGTGCAAGGGCAGAACATAAACCATCTGAATTATCTGGAGGTGAACAGCAAAGGGTGGCGGTAGCCAGAGCCTTAATTAATAAGCCCAGCCTGGTAATGGCTGATGAACCCAGTGGTAACCTGGATTCTAGAAATGCCAAAGAGCTGCACGAATTATTCTTTAAGCTTCGGGATAAGATGGGACAGACTTTCGTAATTGTTACGCATAACCAGGACCTGGCACAAATGGCCGACAGGCGTGTTGAAATGCAGGATGGTCTCTTGATATAAACTACTTCTTCTGATCTGCCGATTTGATGGCGGCAATCATTGCCCTGATGTGTGCTTCGTAGCCAAACAGATCACTATACACTCCTCTTATGATATGATCACTGTCTAACAAATAAGTAATTCGTTTGCTCACATTTAAGAAGGGGATCAATGCTTGATAAGCTTTTGAAACATGTCCGGTGGTATCTGAAAGCAGATCAAAAGGAAGCTGGTATTTGGCTTTAAATTTTTGATGTGATGATTTATTATCTGTGCTGATGCCGATTACCCTGATATCCAGTTCCTGAAAAAAATCAAAATTATCTCTGAAACTGCAGGCTTCTTTGGTACATCCAGGTGTAAAATCTTTAGGATAAAAATAAATGATGCAGGCCTGACCTTTTAGTGAACTGCTAAGTTGAATGGTATCTCCGGTTGTATTTTCAAGTTTAAAGTCAGGTGCTTTATCTCCTGCTTGTAATGCCATGTTATTGAATTTTCTTTAATCTTCTATTTAATGTACTCTTACCCTTTCTATTGTTTTTCAAGTCTTGCTCAATTACGTAGGTTAATGAAATTGAAATTACCCTATAGTTTGCCTTCATATTATCTATAAAGCCTAACAAATCAATATAGGAGCTATCTTCTTGTCCAAAGTAGGTATGTCCAAATAAAAACCTTAATTCTGTAAGTAACTGATGATCTTTACTGACAGGAGCGGAAAACCCTGCCCCAACATCTAATCCAAACATCCATCTGTTAAAATTGTTGTAATACATTTTTGTAAAATCTGCTGTAGGCAACTCGTTGAAAACAATCGTGTAGCGTTGTGTTACAGCCACAGTACTAACAGAACCGGAGCCTCCAAGCAAGTAGCTGACATTGGGTCCAATATTTACAAATGCCTTACCCGGTACACCTTTTGAAAACTCGAAATCAAATGCTTTTCTTACAAGCATAGATCCTTCAAGATGATTATGAGTCACACTGTTTTTCCAGGCACGTTCATAAAACAATAAGGTTCTTCCTTTTTGAGCATAGTTGGCATCTACAACAAATGAGAAATTATCTTTAAGAGGGAATCCAACCATTACTCCGGCAATAAAACCTGGCTTAATAAAAGTGTCAAAGGATTCTCTTGCCTCATTATCTCCGAAATTATTAAAGCTGAGCAAAGGTCCTATTCTTGGACCCACTTGAAACTTTTGAGCAGATAAGGCTAATGGACTAATAATGAGTCCGACAAGAAGGAATTTCAATATTTTCATTTATTCGTTTGGTGCAGGTTATAACCTAAAATCGTAAAAAATTAATACCTTAGCGATTATAAATGCTAATCTAAGACAAGATTTTGCGTTTATTAAAACCTCTTTACTATTTTTTAGACTTAGTTCATTTTGATTTTTTAACACTTACGTTACAAAAAGACCTATTTACTAATTGAAATCCATGCTCAAAAATCTCATTGTATGGGTAATTGCATGCATACCCTTGTTGGTCAGAGCACAGGATCAGAGTAATTTTACTCAATTCTTTCTTAATCCTTATTTAATAAATCCATCATACGTTGGTACAGAAGGCAGATCTGCTTTATTTCTCGCCTATCGTAATCAATGGACTGGCATAGAGGGTGCTCCAAGAATATCAGCCATGAGTTACCATACGGCATTCAAGAGTAATATGTCTTTTGGTATAAATGCATTTAATGACCAACGTGGAATCATAAATACCTCCTCAGCATCATTGGCATTTGGTTACACAGTAAGTATAAGTAAGAAAAAGTTTATACGTTTTGGCATGTCTGCTGGTGCTGCCTCTAATGGATTGGACATAGATCAAATAGAAAACCTGCTTGATCCGGCATTGCAAAATATTTTGGAGAGGAATACTACATTAATAGGCAATGCAGGTATTTCATTGCACCTGGATAATTTTCATTTTGGTGTAGCCTTACCAAGCATATTTGAACCCTTGTATGTGAGTGCCGATCCGGTTAATATTACTGAAGTTGCGCCCTTCGAAAGTATTATCGCTAATGCCAGCTACAGGTTTTACTTCAATAAAGACAAACATGTATTCGAACCTTATTTACTGTATCGCTATGGCGGCAACTTACCTTCTCAATTAGAGGCAGCAGCGGTACTTACTTTAAACCATGCTGTTTGGTTTGGTGGATCTTATAAGCAAGATTTCGGTGTATCAGCCTTAGCAGGCGTAAAGCTTCAGAACCTATTTATACTGGGTTACTCTTATAGTATTGCCAATACGGGAATCAATCAATTGGCAAGCCCTACGCATGAAGTACATATTGGTTTATTACTTGGCAAGAAAAAAGAGAATAAGCCTGTGTATTCATTTGTAAATACAGAGAAAGAAAAGGAGAAGAAGAAAACACCGCAACAATTAGCTGAAGAAAGAAGAAAAGCACAGGAAGAGGAGAGACGCAAGCAGGAAGCCCTGGCATTACAAAAAGAAGAAGAGGAAAGAAAAGCAGAGGAAGAGCGTCAAAAAACTGAAGCTGAAGCAAAGCGCCTA
>DAOLDI010000382.1:0-3095 GCA_035327445.1 Cyclobacteriaceae bacterium
GTAAGAGAAAGCAATTGCCTTATTCAGCAAGTCGTTAGCGTTGTGAGAATTGATTTTATACTTTTCCCAGAGTTGAAATTTTATTTCTTTCAGTTTTTCATCATCAATACTGTTGATGTTCAGCAATACTACTTTGGGTCTGCCGGTAATCAACCATTTGGCTACCATTACTTCATAACCTTTTTTATTCAGTTTTTCGGCAGCTTGCCAGCAAGGGTCGCTGGCATCAGCAAGGGGTTCAAGTTCTGCTTCAATCTGGTCTTTCATGTAAGGACCAATCATGCAATATTGATCGCCCCAATCTTTAGACATGGCAGGTGCTTTTGAACGAATTACCGTATAGATACCACCTACCTGGTTACAAACCTCCCAGGAAATTTCGTATAGAAAATGATCTTTAATAACAGACACAGCTCTTAGCTTTTGAGCAAGGAAGATAACTGAAAAAATTCAGTAGCGATAATCTGCAGAGAATTACTTGCTTTTTTTGATGAATGGAATTTTGATTTGAAAAGGTATCGGCCATGTTTCCACAGCCGATACGCATCATAGCTTATCCTTTTTTGCCGCTTCCTAATACAAGTCCTACTACCGCACCAATGAGTCCGCCAAAAATGCTTCCCATTACAACATCAGTTAACAAGGCTGTCATATCGAATAAATTATAAAAGGCATACATAGATGCATCGAAATAAACTGTTATGAAGAGCGAAATGATTAGACCTTTGGTAAAGCCCGATGCCAGCGTACGGGCATCAGCCCATTTATCGAATACGTAAGCCAGGAAAAGTCCATAAGCAAGATTGCTTATGATGATGAAAACAAAATCAGGAGGATCTTTCATCAGTCCATCATACATGGTGGTATGCCCCATCATGAAATCCATCAGGAGGATGCCAAAAATGAGCCATCCGGCAAAGAAGGCGAATACGCCTCCGGCAAAGCCGGCAAGAATTGTTTTGGTGTTCATAGTATTTGGGTTTAGGTAATTTGCTACTAAAGGTAAGCGTCTTTTACTCAGCATTGCAAGCAGACAGAATGTCTCATTTTCAGTTATTTATCTTCAATTTTTCAGCCATTATTTCCGAAAATACTTCATAAACTTCGCTGGATTATGATTTGTTGAATGAGTAGAAGTAAAAAATTCAGCAAAATGAACTTTGAGAAATTCACCATAAAATCGCAGGAAGCTTTGCAAAAAGCGGCCGAGCTTACCATGGGCGCCCAACAGCAGTCTATAGAACCTGCGCACATCTTAAAAGGCATCATGTTCAGCGATGAGAATGTGGTGTCTTATTTATCCAAAAAAATAAATGCAAACATCGCTCTGCTTGAAAGCAAGCTGGAAGAGTTGATTTATTCCTATCCCCGAGTAAGCGGAACTCAACCTTACCTCAGCAACAACAGCTCGCAGATATTGCAGCAGGCAGAAAAAGAATTGAAGACATTTAAAGATGAGTACATCAGCATTGAACATTTGCTCCTGGCATTGCTGGCTAGCAAAGACAAAGTTGCGCAAGTGATGCGCGATGCCGGCATTGAAAGAGAGCCTTTGTTGAAGGCCATTAAAGAATTGCGCGGTGGCAGTAAGGTTACAGACCAAAATGCGGAGGCTAAATACAAATCATTAGAGCGCTATTCAAAGAACCTGAACGAGCTTGCCAAAAAAGGTAAGATTGATCCGGTGATTGGTCGTGATGAAGAGATCAGAAGAGTATTGCAAATACTTTCACGCAGAACCAAGAACAACCCGATTTTATTAGGCGAACCCGGTGTAGGTAAAACCGCCATTGTAGAAGGTATGGCCCAACGTATTGTGGATGGCGATGTACCTGAGAATCTGAAAGACAAAATCCTGGTATCGCTGGATATGGGTTTGCTTGTTGCAGGCGCCAAATACAAGGGAGAGTTTGAAGAAAGATTGAAAGCGGTAATCAAAGAAGTAACTGACTCTGACGGACAAATTATTTTGTTCATTGATGAGATCCATACTTTGATAGGCGCAGGTGGCGGAGGTGAAGGTGCGATGGATGCAGCTAACTTATTGAAACCTGCTTTGGCCCGTGGCGAGTTGCATGCCATTGGCGCAACCACATTGAAAGAGTATCAGAAATACATTGAAAAAGATAAAGCCCTTGAGCGCAGGTTCCAGGCAGTAATGGTGGACGAACCTTCTGTGGAAGATTCTATTTCGATTCTGCGCGGTATCAAAGACAAATATGAACTGCACCACGGTGTGCGCATTAAAGATGATGCTGTAATTTCTGCCGTTGAACTTTCGCATCGTTATATCAGCGACCGCTTCTTGCCGGATAAGGCCATCGATTTAATGGATGAAGCTGCAGCCAAGTTAAGATTGGAAATGGATTCATTGCCTGAAGAACTGGATGAGCTGAACAGAAAAATCATGCAGCTTGAAATTGAACGCGAGGCCATCCGCAGAGAAAAAGACAAAGAGAAAGAGGCTTTACTGAATAAAGACATTGCAGAACTTTCTGAAAAACGTAATGCCTTAAAGGCACAATGGGAGAATGAAAAAGCAGTTGTACAGGGTATACAAAAAGCCAAAGAAGAAATTGATAAGTTAAAGTTTGAAGCCGAGCAAGCAGAAAAGGCTGGCGATTATGGTTTGGTAGCAGAGATACGTTACGGAAAAATTACTGAAGCAGAAAAGCGCCTGAACGATTTGCAGTTGCAAATGAAAAGCATGCACAGCGAAAAATCATTGTTGAAAGAAGAAGTAGATAATGAAGATATAGCAGAAGTAGTAGCCAAGTGGACAGGCATACCGGTTTCAAAAATGCTGCAAAGTGATAGAGAAAAACTTTTGCATTTGGAAGAAGAATTAAGCAGGCGTGTTGCAGGCCAGGAAGAAGCCATCAAAGCATTGAGCGATGCTGTGCGCAGAAGTCGCGCAGGTTTACAAGACCCCAAGCGCCCAATAGGTTCATTTATTTTTATGGGTACTACCGGTGTAGGTAAAACCGAATTATCAAAAGCACTGGCCGAGTACCTCTTTAATGATGATAATGCCATGGTGCGTATAGATATGAGCGAGTACCAGGAGCGCCACAGCGTAAGCCGTTCAATTGGTG
>DAOLDI010000383.1:0-3090 GCA_035327445.1 Cyclobacteriaceae bacterium
CATTCTTTACCAACCCGGGTGTTGTTGTTTACAGGGGTGAAGATCATGAACACCTGATGCTCTTGTATTACAAAGCCATCAACTTTATGAAGATGGGAAATTATGAAGCAGCTTTGGTTGAATGCAGAAGATTGAACATTCGCTTAAATCAGTTAAGCGATAAATACACCTCTGAAAATCGTTACAGTCGCGATGCCTTTATTCACAACCTGATGGGCATCATATATCAGGCCAATAATGATTATAACAATGCCTTTATTGCCTATAGAAATGCCTACAATATTTACCAGGAAGATTACTACAGATTGTTTGAAGTAGAAGCACCCGACCAGTTGAAAAGAGACCTTTTATTTACTGCCCGCAGAACGGGCCTGCGACAGGAATATGAACAATATCTAAATGAATTTAGTGATATTGAACCTGAGTTAAGTAATTCTGGAGCAGCTGACCTTGTATTTTTCTGGCATAACGGACTAGCACCGGTAAAGGCAGAATGGGGCATAAACTTCATCATGGATCATAGCCGAAATGGTTATGTGGTTTTTCAGAATGAGCAGATGAATATGAGCTTCCCTTTCTGGTTAGGTGACTACCAATCAGATGAACGCAATACGCTTGATCGTATGCAAGTATTGCGCGTAACTTTTCCGCGATATGTTGAACGAAGACCTGCCTATACACAAGCCAGGTTGAAAATGAATGATCAGGTGCAAACTTTACAACTTGCGCAAGACATCAATAAAATTGCCTTCTATACTCTGCAGCAACGTATGCATTGGGAGTTCAGCAAGTCATTGGCAAGAGCAGCCTTGAAAAAAGGCGGAGAGTTATTGCTGCGAAGAGAAGATGAAACCTTAGGTGCAGCATTAGGATTGTTAAATGCTTTAACTGAAAAGGCAGATACACGTAACTGGCAGACCCTTCCATATAGTATTTATTATACCCGCTTGCCTTTGCAAGAAGGAATGAACGAGGTAGAGTTTCAAATGGGAAATACGCGTACTCAGGTAATGAGTACCTATAACTTTCAATATAAAGTCTCAAGAGGAGAGACGCTCTTTCATACTTTTTCTTCTTTAGAAAGTCAGCTGTTCTGAACCAACATGTGATTCCGGCTTGGTTATAGCTGTTTTCGCATCATATTTTGATTAATTTTAAGCTTTTATCAAACCCTATACTGCATGTTTACAGAGCATGAGATTGCTGCCATGGTTGAATTACCGGCTATTAACCAGGCGGTTTTTGAGGCCAGAAAGGCATTTACGCAGAAAGAAGCCAAATACATGGAAATCAGCGAACATGATTTTCTTTCTTTGATCATGATGACACCCACAGTGGGCATATCATTGGCAGATGGGAGCATTGGTTTTATGGAAGAGATGGCCCTGAATAAAAAAGCCCGGAAAATGTCGAAAGGTGGCTTCATACTTTCCAAGGATCCTGTGTCTGATGCCATGCGTTTTTTGATTAAGAATTTCAGTCATTGGGAAGTTCCTTTTTACGATATCATCAGGCTTTGTATGGAGCAAACTTTTTCGCTGGAAGAAGTGAATCAAAAACAAAAGGCAATTGTGCAGGACAATGCATATTCATTTTCGCTTGCTTGTATGCAAATGCCTTATATGTTTATCAAGTTTATGTCGGCAGTATTTATCAAAGGTGAAAGTGATATCATCACAGAAAAGAAAGTGAGTAAAGTTGAGATGGAGAAAATAAAATTCATTGCTGAAAAACTTGGACTTGCAGAAGGCACATTCTTTCAACTCTTGCTCAGCACTTTCAAAATCAAATAGTAACAGAGGCTTTGCGTTTTGCATATAAGATATGGTTGTTATGTTGCTTGGGCGCATTAAGTGCAATGTCTGTGCATGCGCAAAAAGCGCAACCAAGTATTCCACTTGAATATTTTTATGCAGATCCACTAAAGAATAACTTCCGTAACTTCTTAAGTAAATTTCATTTTAGTTTAAGCACGGGCTATGGCCAAACATTTTACCGGCATCAATTTGAGGGCCTGGGCATAGTACAAGAAAATGGATTCGCACCCGCTTTGTTTATTCCGGGTGTTGGTACCACAGTGCAGTACAGCAATTGGTTTAATGATATTCAACTGCAGTCTCCATTGTTGAGTCCGGATTTTACAGTTATCAGCGATACGGCCAGCATTGGATTTAGCTCCCGGGGATTTAATGTACCCCTCAAATTCAGTGTGCATTTTGAGTTTGATGCCTTACGCATAGGTGGGGGCCTCTCAACTGAGTACATGCGCATCAACGAGTTTAGGCCGATCAATTATTCAGATGACATCGCCAACTTAGACCCGGGAATTAATGGCGCAATGGCCAGCCGGTATTTTCTGATGGCGGGTCTCAGTTTTTTCAGGTATTATGAATACAATTTTACAGCCGAGCTTAATGCCGGTATCATCAGGCTTGGTGGAAGGTTTGATCCGGCAGTAGTGCAGCGCAATCCTTATGTAAACCTGGGGCTTACCATTGAACGTGAGATGTCTGAGTATTTCAGAATTTTTGTAAGGCCATCGGTAGAATGGAAAACCTTTACAACCAGTATTCCAGAAACCAATGTGAGCATACGCCACACCTATCCAAGTGCATTTCTGAACTTTGGTGTTTTACTCAGAATCAATGAGCTGAAAAGGTGTTTTATCAGCAGCTGTCATGCACAGGTAGATCACCGGCATGGTAACCTCACTGTGCGCAGCCGCATGCATCCTATATACAAAAAACAGAACCCCCATTATGGCGAAAATTACCCCCGTCTCATCCGCTATAAATGGAAAAACAGAAATAAGTTAAATCCTTATTGAAAAGCCTGATTTTGCGCTGTTTAGCGCAGTATTTTTACTAAATTGCAGGCTTGAAAAATAACCCATCCAAAGCGCTTTAAATGGCAGAAGAAAAGGAAGGCCAGCCCATAGGCAGGCAGAGTATTATACCCATCAATATTGAAGAAGAAATGCGCGGAGCCTACATCGATTATTCGATGTCGGTAATTATCTCACGCGCTCTACCAGACGTAAGAGACGGCTTAAAGCCTGTACACCGCAGGGTACTGTTTGGTATGCAGGAA
>DAOLDI010000384.1:0-3089 GCA_035327445.1 Cyclobacteriaceae bacterium
ATACCAGCACAAGAACAATAAGTTTTACAATTAACGATGGTATTGATGAAAGTAATACACTTAATGTTGCTGTAAACTTTAACCTGCCGCCTGTAATTCAAGCAATATTTCAACCAACCCGAACAGGTAATCTTGTAATTATCGATTTAACATCGCTCATTTCAGATCCTAATAATAACCTTGATATTAGCACACTCCAAATAGTGTCACCACCTATAAGTGGTGCAAGTGCTTCTATTAACTCAAATAACCAACTTGCTATAGACTACACAGGAATAAATTTCAGCGGAACTGACAGGCTCAGCATTCGGGTGTGTGATAATTTGGGTGCATGTACAATACAGGAACTTAGCTTTCAAATTGAAGGAGAAATTGTTGTCTACAATGGCATCTCACCTAATAATGATGGCAGAAATGATTATTTGGAAATCATAAACCTTCCTGCCGAAAATAAGGTCAGTATTTTTAATAGATGGGGTGACCTGGTATATGACATTGAAAATTATAATAATACTACCCGAAGATTTGAAGGAATAGGCAATTCTGGTAATGAATTACCAAATGGGGTCTACTTCTACAAAATTGAATTTAAAAACGGTTCTTCAACTCTAACTGGGTTCTTAACAATCAAAAGGTAAGCCATGAAAAAGATATTTACTTTAATTTCTATTCTCTATGGCACAATTTCTTCGGTTGTGGCCCAACAAGATCCTATCTATGCGCAATACTTAAATAATCCATTACTGATCAATCCTGCTTATGCAGGTTCTAATAATAACTTTAATGGCATGGTAATTCACAGAACCCAGTGGGCTGGCTTTGAGGGTAATCCAACAACTTTAAATTTTAACAGCCATATGTCTGTGCTCGACAATAAAGTTGGTGTAGGATTAATGCTTATACAAGATAAATTAGGTAATAACAGCAATACAGAAATTCAAACCATGTATTCATATAAAATAGAATTAGGAGAACCTGTCTTTATTTTTGGACTACAGGCAGGGTTGCTTAATTTCAGAACAGACCCTGATAAATTAAATCTTCAAGACCCCAACGATCCTGTTTTCATTAATGTTGAAAATAAAACTAAACCAAATATTGGCACGGGCTTCATTCTGAAATCTGAACGCTATTTTATAGGTTTATCTATCCCCCGTTTATTAAATACCAGCATTGAAGAAGCTGGGCAATCAATAGATATTTATCGCAGACATTTCTATTTGAACGCTGCCTATGTTGTTTTTGTCAATGAAAGAATCCGATTCAAACCCTCCGTGTTGTTAAGAGGAACATCAGGCAGCCCATTATCAATAGATTATAACGCAAGCTTCAGTATTGACGAAAAGTATACTGCCGGGCTGTTTACAAGAAACTTTAATACAGTTGGATTATTGACTCAAATGAATTTTGCAGAAAATTACCGGATTGCTTATGTCTTTGAATTACCCACAGGTAATTCTGTTGGAGCCAGATTTACTACACATGAGATCTCATTCGGACTTAAAATGGCCCTTTTGCGATTCCATGACAGGTCAGCCATTACTAATTTCTAAGCTAGGTCTAAAAAACCTGAACCTTTTAAACATATTCCTGTTTTAACTTTGATGAAAATATCCGTTTCAAGAAAGGAACATTTTAACGCAGCCCACCGACTTTTTAACCCGAACTGGAATGATGCTAAAAATGAGGAAGTGTTTGGCAAGTGTAATAACCCCAATTATCATGGGCACAATTATGAGCTCATAGTTACGCTAACCGGAGAAATTGATAAAGAAACAGGCTACGTTTATGACATGAAGTTACTTAGCGACCTGATAAAAGCAGAAGTGTTGGATAAATTTGACCACAAAAATCTTAACTTAGATACCATATATTTTAAGGACCTTAACCCCACTGCAGAAAATATAGCAATTGTTATTTGGCAGATACTCAGGGAAAAATTAGATCCAAAGTTTGACTTAAAAGTAAAGTTGTATGAGACCGAAAGAAATTATGTTGAATACCCGGCCAATTAGCAATCTAGCTATTGATGATATAGGCGATGATCATGTTGCCTCCTCTTATGAAACTCCGCTGAGAGACGATGCATTTGATTTGGATGATGATACCAAAATAGACAGGATTGAATCGCACTTCAGGGAAATTATGACAATTCTCGGTCTTGATCTTACAGATGACAGTTTGAAGGGAAGCCCGCGCAGAGTTGCCAAGATGTATGTAAAAGAAGTCTTCAGCGGTTTAAATCCAAAAAACAAACCAGGTGCTACCTTATTTGATAATAAGTACAAATATGATGAGATGGTTGTAGAAAAAGACATTACCTTCTACTCTCATTGCGAACATCATTTCGTTCCCATTTTTGGCAAGGCTCATGTAGCATATGTATCTACAGGTAAAGTAATTGGTCTATCTAAAATAAACCGCATTGTTCAATATTATGCCAGGCGCCCGCAAGTGCAGGAAAGATTAACCATTCAAATCGCAAAAGAGTTACAACGAATTCTTAATACCGAGCATGTTGCTGTTGTTGTTGATGCTACTCATCTCTGTGTTTCATCAAGGGGTGTTGGAGATACCAATAGTAAAACCGGCACCGCACATTTTAGCGGAAAGTTTAAAGATCAAAGTGTAAAGAATGAATTTCTCAATTATATCAACAGCAAATAATTCCAAACAAAAAACCACTTATAAATTGAAAAGCCGGACTACTATCCGGCTTTTTGTTTGGGATAAAGTTTATCAAGTATTAATGAATAGCAGAACAATAACATCCTTTCTCCTTTACTTCAACTGAATCTTTCAGCTTGATATGTGTCGCAAAATGTTTTACCTGATAGAAGTAAAATTTAATTTTCAAAAACATTTTGTATTATTTTTAAAATAAATTATTACCTTTAGAAAAAATTTATAGTTAGAGAACTATATGATCTTCGATTTAGACATGATCAAAGCAACTTATGAAAGGTTGCCCAGACAAATAGCAAGAGCAAGAAAAATTCTTAACAGACCTCTTACCCTCTCTGAAAAAATCTTATTCTCTCATTTACATGCCGATCAAAAACTTCAGGATTTCGGGAGAGGAAAATCGT
>DAOLDI010000385.1:0-3088 GCA_035327445.1 Cyclobacteriaceae bacterium
AGACACTTTACTGGGAGAAAATATCAGTGGTATTGCTTCACCCGTACTTTTTAAACAGTGGGATTGGGCCCGGGTTGAAATGTACAGCCTCAGCCGGTCGGGTTATTTATTTTACACAGATTTAAGAAACTTATTGAATAATGATGGTGGACTTTTTGGTTCGCCCCCGGTAAACCCCAGAACAAACCTGAATAATAACGCTTTAGGCTTTTTTCAGGTGAGTGCAGTTGTTAAAGAAAGCATACAGATTAGATGATTAATTAAAAATACTGTTATTTAGCAAACAGTAATTTGATGTTCAGGTTGATTATGCTGCGGATTCTCTCACTGTTATTTCTTGCTTTATTTGGTTCACAGGTATTGGCGCAAGAGTTGATACTGCAAAACAATGCACCACGTTACAAATGGAACCAAATCAACACGCCAAACTTTCGCATCATCTATCAACCTGATTTCGAGCCTGAAGCAAGGCGCATGGCGGCCAGGTTAGATCAGATACATCATCCTTTAGCCGCCAGTTTAGGTGTTAAGCCCAAAAAGATTCCCATCATTCTGCAAAACCGCAGTGCCATATCCAATGGCTTTGTAGCGCTTGCACCGCGCAGGTCAGAATTTTATACCATGCCTTCGCAAGATTATAATTTTATGGGCACTAACGATTGGCTTGAACTTTTGGCCGTGCATGAGTACCGGCATGTGGTGCAGTTTCAGCGTAGCTTAACCGGTTTCAACAAATTGTTTTATTACTTATTTGGTCAGCAAACGCAGGCAGGATTTTCTTTTGCTGCCGTTCCATTATGGTTTTGGGAAGGTGATGCCGTATCTATTGAAACAGCACATACACCAAGCGGAAGAGGGCGCATACCTAATTTTGATTTAATGTTGCGTACTAACTTTTTAGAAGGGCGCAGCTTCAATTACCATAAAGCTTACCTGAGATCATTCAAACATTTCATTCCTGATCATTATGTATTGGGTTATCATATGGTAAGTCATGTGCGTAACCAAAGTGATGATCCATTTATTTGGGAGAAGATTACAAGTGATGCCTTTGCAGTTCCATTTATGCCCTTTACTTTTTCTCGCGCCATTAAGCGGCACACAGGCATGAATGTGCAGCAAACTTACCGAAGCATGGTGAGTGATTTAAAATCTCAATGGTCGGCACAGTTGGATGAAATAAGTTTTAATGAATTTGAAACAATGCATCCCAGAAAAAATAAAGCTTATACCAATTACAATTTCCCACATGCATTTGGAGAAGGAGCAGTGCTGGTAATGAAAGAAGGCATTGGTGATATTGAGACTTTGATGCTACTTAGAGAAGGCAAAGAAGAAAAACTTTTTGTTCCGGGCTTTATCAATAAGGCAGGCATGCTTTCCTACAATGCAGGTAAATTGGTTTGGTCAGAATATAATTTCCATCCGCGCTGGCGCATGCAGACATACTCTGTCATCAGGGTTTATGATGTGTACAATAAACAATATGAAAAAATCACTTTCAAGTCGAGATTAACTGCACCGGCAATTGCTGCTGATGGAGAGCGCATCATTGCAGTTGAGCATGATGAGAAATACCAGACTAGTCTTGTGCTGCTGAATACATCTGGTGAAACAGTAAGACGATTTGAAAATCCTGATAATTATTTTTACTCCATGCCACGCTGGTCGAATGATGGCGATGAGGTAGTAGTGTTGAAAACAAAAGATGAGGGCCGCAGCATTGTGCTCTTAAATGTAAATACCGGACAGGAGAGAGAATTAATTCCTTTCACACATGAAAATATCGGGCATCCGGTAAAGCATGATGACATCATTTTCTATAACTCACCATACAGTGGTATTGATAATATTTATGCTTTAGATATTAAGTCCGGCAAAAAGTATCAGGTTACTTCAAGTAAGTACGGTTCGTACAATCCCTCAATAGATAAAGAGGGGAATTATATTTACTATAATGAGCAAACCCGAAATGGTTTAGATGCGGTACGTATTCCTTTCGACAGATCAAGTTGGAAAGAAATAGAAACAGTTATCCAAAATTGTATTGCTTATTATGCAAAAACAGTAGAACAGGAAGCAGGAGTGGGCATATTTGGCATTAGCAAGCCGAGAGCATCGTATGAAACAGAAAGATACAACCGAAGCAAGGGATTGATTAACCCGCACAGTTGGGGCTATTACTTTTCAAATGATATTTACCAGGTTAACCTGGGAATATTTTCGCAAGACATCCTTAGCACTACCAATATCAAAGGCGGATATGTGTATGATGTGAATGAGCAAAATGGAAGATGGAGTGTTGATCTCAGTTACCAGGCATTGTTTCCCATCATTGATGTAAGTTTTTCTGCCGGCAAGCGAAATGATAATGCATTTATGTCAGACAATGACATCAGATTTGAATGGAAAGAACAGACAGTAGAAGCAGGTTTGCGTGTTCCCTTTCAGCTAACGCAATCCAAATACATCACCCAGTTAAATATTGGCAATACGGTTGGCTTTACACAGGTAAGCGATTTCAACAGAACGGTTACCAATGCTGATGGTATTGTGATTGATGAAGGCCCTGGCAGGTTTGGTGTTTTTGGTGATTCACTATTGTTTCTTTATAAAGGATTACAGCACCGTGGCAATCTTCCCACCAATCGCTTCAGCCTTACTTTTGTAAATGCTTTGAAGCGGAGCTCGCGCGATTTTATTAGTCCCTGGTCACAAACTATGGTCTTTGAACACATCTCAACACCTTATGGTGGAGATTTTGAAGGTAAGCTTTGGGCATTCAGAGCGTCTTTGGCTTTTCCGGGTCTTTTTAAGCACCATGTACTTTTTGGCAGGTTGGCGCATCAAAACAGGCTTCAAGGGCCGGAAACAAATTTGTATACCTTCAGAAATCGCATACCCAGACCAAGAGGGCATGCATATCCTACTGATGGAACCTTTACCACACTTTCTGCCAACTATGCCTTACCGCTTTGGTATCCTGATATCAGCATTGGTCCTTTGCTGAATATTCAGCGTGTTAAAACAACTTTGTTCTACGATTATGGGCAGGGATCAGGCCGAAACTTTTTTTACAAAGTGGATG
>DAOLDI010000386.1:0-3087 GCA_035327445.1 Cyclobacteriaceae bacterium
TGCTCAACCTGCAATCGCGTATTCATTTCCAGAAAATAAAAATTTAGCTGATCATCAACAATAAACTCAACTGTACCTGCGCCATAGTAATTGACTGAACGTGCAACTTCTACTGCAGCCTGTCCCATGGCAGCTCTTTTCTGCGGACTTAATATTCCGGATGGCGCTTCTTCTACAACTTTCTGGTGCCTGCGCTGAATGGAACATTCACGCTCAAAGAAGTGAATGATGTTGCCATGCTGATCTCCAAAAACCTGTATCTCAATATGCCTGGGTTTGGTAATGAATTTCTCTATGAAAATAGAACCATCACCAAATGATGATTTTGCCTCGCTTATGGCACGTGCCATCTGTTCTTCCAGTTCGTGCTCAGCTTCCACTATGCGCATACCTTTACCACCACCGCCTGCACTTGCTTTAATCAATATGGGATATCCAACTTTAGCGGCTATCTCTTTCGCTTCATCCACATTTTCAATGGGCTTATCAGTACCTGGCACCAGGGGCACATTGAATTTTCCGGCTGCTTCCTTAGCGGCAAGTTTGCTTCCCATAATGCGTATTGCTTCAGCAGAAGGTCCGATAAATATCAGACCAGCTTCCTTTACTTTAGCTGCAAAACTGGCATTCTCAGAAAGAAAGCCATAGCCGGGATGTATGGCATCTGCTTTAGCGCGCTGTGCTACTTCAATGATCTTATCAATTACCAGATATGACGCTGAAGAAGGCGGAGGACCAATCAGGTAAGCTTCATCAGCAAACTTTACATGCAAGGCGTTTCGGTCGGCCTCACTGTAGACAGCCACAGTTTTAATGCCCATTTCTCTGGCGCTGCGCATTACCCTCAGGGCAATTTCGCCCCGGTTAGCAACTAGTATTTTGTTGATCTTTTTCATGGTTTCGCAATGCTGCAATGCTAAGTAATAATTGCTTATTTCTAAAGCTTTTGGGGCTAACTCATGTTAGCTTTTATATTGAATGAAAAGCTTTTTTGCACATCAATAGCAATGGTGTTAGCTTTGAGCAATTTTTTTAAGCAAAAACATAACATGGTAGATTTATTTGAGAAACTAAAGATGGAAGCTGGTCCGCTGGCTAAATATTCACACTTACCGCAAGATTATTTCTTCTTTCCAAAGCTGGAAGGCGAGATTGGTCCGCACATGCGCTTCAATGGCAAAAATGTACTTAACTGGAGCCTTAACAACTATATTGGTTTAGCTAACCATCCGGAAGTGCGCAAGGCAGATGCTGAGGCTGCATCGCAGTGGGGTATGGCTTATCCTATGGGTGCCCGCATGATGTCTGGCAACTCAGTACACCACATTGAACTAGAGAAGCAGCTGGCCGATTTCATCAAGAAAGAAGATGTGATGTTGCTTAATTATGGATACCAGGGAGTAGTATCAATTATTGATGCCCTGGTTGATCGTAAAGATGTTATTGTATATGATGCTGAGTCACACGCTTGTATCATTGATGGTGTGCGCCTGCACATGGGTAAGCGCTTTGTTTTTCCGAATAATAACATGGAAGCCCTTGAGAAATCTTTACAGAGAGCTACCAAACTGGCAAATGAAACAGGTGGTGGTATTCTGGTAATTACTGAAGGTGTATTTGGTATGTCAGGTACGCAAGGAGATTTGAAAGGCATAGTTGAATTGAAGAAGAAATACAATTTCAGACTCTTTGTTGATGATGCCCACGGCTTTGGAACCATGGGGGCAACAGGTGCAGGAACAGGCGAGGAGCAGGGCATTATGGATCAGATTGATCTTTATTTCTCAACCTTTGCTAAATCAATGGCCAGCATAGGTGCATTTGTTGGCGGAGATAAGAAGGTAATCAACTACCTGCGCTATAGCATGAGATCTCAGATTTATGCCAAGAGTTTACCCATGCCATTGGTAATTGGCGCTTTGAAAAGACTGGAAATTTTACGTACCCAACCCCAGCTTAGGGCCAAACTTTGGGATATTGTGAGGGCAATTCAGGGTGGTTTACGAGAAAGAGGCTTTTATTTGGGCAATACCCAGTCGCCTGTAACACCGGTGCTGTTTAAGGGGGGTGTAGGTGAGGCTGCCAATATGGCGATGGATCTGAGGGAAAACTTCAATATTTTCTGCTCTGTTGTGATCTATCCTGTTGTGCCTAAGGATGTTATCATGTTCAGAATCATACCTACCGCAGCCCATACCATGGCTGATGTTGAGGAGACTTTAACCGCCTTTTCGGCCCTTAAAGAGAAGCTGGATTCAGGCTTCTACAAAACTGAAGCCTTGGTAAATGTGACGAAAGCTGTTTAAAAAAAATGGGTTTTTAGTTGAATTTTCGGCTTTTTCTTTAAATTGCTCTCATTATAGCAAACATTTTTAACGCAAAAACTACAAGCAATGCAAAAATTCAACGAACTCAAAGACCTTATCGCCTCTTTAGAAGGTGATGTAGACAAGTTCTACAACAAAGGAAATAGCGCTGCAGGAACCCGCATCAGAAAAGGGATGCAGGAACTCAAGAATCTGGCACAAATTATCAGGGTTGAGGTGCAGGAAATGAAGAATAAATAAGCTCAGAAGCTGAGTTCTTAAGAACAACAGAAAAAGGATAGTCTTGGCTATCCTTTTTTTATAACTGCTGCATGAGCGGCCTCAATATTTTTGGCCAAAGATTTACTTACCATAGCCAATGGTTCACGTACATAGTCCTTGCAAATGCCCATTTCCTGTAATACATGTTTGATGCCTGCAGGGTTGCCCTCCTGATACATCAATGGATTAATCTCTAGTAGTTTAAATGCTTCTTTGCTGGCTTTGCTGTAATTACCCGCAAATGCATATGTCTTCATTTTGTTAAAAATCTGTGGATAGGCATTAGCCAAAACAGAAATAACACCCGATGCTCCAATGCTGTAAAGCGCTGTTGTAATGATATCGTCACCCGATATCAATAAAAAGTCTTTGGGCATGCCTGCAGCTATCATCATGGCTTGTTCTACATTGCCGGAGGCTTCTTTTATACCGCAGATATTTTTGTGCGCTGCCAACTTAAGTGTGGTGCTGTAGCTCATATTTGAGCCAGTGCGGCCCG
>DAOLDI010000387.1:0-3085 GCA_035327445.1 Cyclobacteriaceae bacterium
TCAAGCAAGTCTTTAATATCTCCGGCAAAAAATGAAGTATTATGAATCTGGTTTATCTCAGAATTTATTTTGGCATCTTCAATAGCTTCTGCCACATACTCTAAACCAACAACGTGCTTAACATGCCGGGCTACAAAATTTGCGATGGTGCCGGTGCCGGTATACAAATCATAAACTAATTCATCGTCTTTAAATGCTGCCATTTGCCAGGCTGCTCTATACAACTCATAAGCCTGATCAGCATTGGTCTGGTAAAATGATTTAGGTCCTATTCTGAATTGCAATTTTCCATTGTCATCAGCTGCAGACATCTGCTCGGTGATGTAAGGCCTGCCTTTAAAACAAATTACTTCAAGATCTCCGAAGGTATCATTGCGCTTGGTATTGATGATGTAATTAGCTGAGTTGATGGCTGGAACTGCAGTCGTGATATAGGTCATCAGCTGCTTAATCCAATCTTGTTGTTCATATGCAAACTGAACAATTATCATCACTTCGCCCATATTGGTAGTGCGAATGGTAAGTGTGCGCATAAAACCTTCCTGTGTTCTTAAATCAAAAAATGGAAATCTATTCTCTATACAAAAATGATAAATGAGATTCCTGATTTGATTGGATGGCTCGGGCTGCAAATGACATTCCTCAACCTGAAAAACTTTATCGAACATACCCGGCACATGAAAGCCCAAGGTTTCTTGCTGATTACTTTTACCCGATTTCAGGTCATCGTGCGTAAGCCATGTTCTGTTTGAAAAAGTAAAATCAAGTTTATTGCGGTAATGACTTGTTTTGCTTGAAGCCAATATTGGGCTTACCTGCGGCAAGTTCAAGCCGCCAATCCGCTCCAAATTATCAATTACCTGTTGTTGCTTAAACTGTAACTGCGTTTGATAATCAACATGCTGCCATTTGCAACCTCCGCAAATATTATAATGATTACAAAAAGGAACTAACCTGTGCGAAGAGGGTGTAATAAGCTCCAGCATTTTTGCATCAGCATACCTGGATTTTACTTTAGTAACCTGCGCCTTGATGCGATCTCCGGGAGCAACATCGGCCACAAATACAACTTTGCCCTCAACTTTTGCCAGGCATTTGCCTTCTGCGGCCATGCTTTCAATGTACAGATCATCCAGTTGGTCACCTTTTTTCATATAATCAGATAAAACATCGCAAAATAATGATTTCAATAGGTTTTAGAGCTTCAGGGCTTTTTCTATATTCGAAACCTGAGTATTTGGTATGAAGCGGATTTTATTTGTCATTGTATTGATTTTTGCTGGCTACGTCAGTAAAGCATCGCACATTGTAGGTGGAGAATTTGAGTTGCTGCATGTGAGTGGATTCACCTACCGGCTCAACATGATCATCTATTTCGATGAAATCAACGGCTTGCAGGGGGCCAAAGATCCCACAGCTTTGGTTAGAATATTCAGGTTATTTGACAACATGCCTATGCAAGACATTACCATGTTTTTGGTAGGTCAGCAGGATGTACCGTATTCACAGCCTGCCTGTTCAAAAGACTTTTTAATTACTTCAAAACTTACTTACACTGCTACACTTTCCTTACCTGCCATTCAATACAATCATCCTGATGGTTATTATGTAACCTATCAGCGTTGCTGCAGAAATTATACGCTCACAAATATTTTCAGCGATTTACCCGGATTACCCGGAGCACAACCTGCCGGACAAACTTTTTACCTGGAATTTCCTCCGGTTGTGAAAGACGGAGTTCAATTTATCAATTCAACACCCCGCCTCTTCCCTCCACTAAGCGATTATGCCTGCCCCAACAAACCTTACTTTGCAGATTTTGCAGGTATTGATGATGATGGCGATTCCCTGGTTTACTCGCTCGTACATCCGCTCAGTACAAATACATTTGATGCCATACCATCGGGTGGTCCGCAGCCACGCCCCTACAGGGAAGTTACTTTCAAACCACCATTCAGTTTTGAAAACAAAAACCTAATGGGAGGTATACCAGATTTAAGCATTACACAAAATGGACTTCTACGCGTAACTCCTACCAGCCAGGGTCTATTTGTTTTCGCGGTAAAAGTGGAGGAATTCAGAGAGGGAGTAAAGCTTGGTGAAACAAGAAGGGATTTTCAATTACTGGTAACAGATGCCTGTGAAGATGCTGACAACCCTGTAATTTCTGCTAAACGAATAACTGATGGTACTTATGCTTTCACAAAAAACATGTCGGTTAATTTTCTGAGCACCGCCAGTGATGAAGATCGTTGCATCAATGTGCGTGTAACAGATGAAGACTCAAAAAAGGATGATCCCTTAAATAACCAGCACGAAGAAATTACCATAAAAGCTATACCCATAGGTTTCAATGCTAACATAAATGGCATTTTACCTCAGACAAAGAGAGCCACGCTTATAAATGGAAGCTCTTTTGACTTTGATGTCTGCTTTCCTGCCTGCCCCTGGGTAAACAGACCTTTCGAAGTTGCCATTATTGCTTTTGATGATGCCTGCTCACAACCACTCTTTGATACACTTAAGGTGATGGTGAATATTCAGCTGCCGCCAAACCAGGATCCCTACTTTATTACCCCTCTTAATAAAATTACTGAAACTGTTGATGAAGGTGATACACGATCATGGCCCATACAAGCTTTTGATGATGATGGAGATGAGCTGAACATAAGCATTGTAACCGATGGCTTTAATCTGGCCGATTTTGGTATGCGCATTGACGTAGCAAAAGATGGAAGTAGTGGAGAATACCAGGCACAACTGGTATGGGACACACCTTGCGATGTTTACGATTATACCGGCCGAACGAAATTCAATATCAAAATTTATGCGGATGATCTCATCGATTGTAAGTTCAATGGTCCGGCCATTGCAGAATTTGATTTGGAGATACGATTGCCCGGCAATGCAGATCCTTTGATTGATACTGATTTAGGTGCCATAAGCTTAGAGAATGGTATCAAAACGGTTTCTGTATCAAGAAAAATAAACGAGTCATTGAGCTTCAACTTGCTTGGTTCAGATGCTGATGATGATTTCATTTATTTCAGTTTCAATAAGTCAGATTCAATCTCAAACATCATTG
>DAOLDI010000388.1:0-3081 GCA_035327445.1 Cyclobacteriaceae bacterium
CAAATCCCAAATCTCAAATCTCAAATCTCAAATCTCAAATCCCAAATCCCAAATCCCAAATCCCAAATCCCAAAACACAAATCCCAAATCCCAAAACACAAATCCCAAATCCCAAATCCCAAATCCCAAAACCTAATGCCTAATGCCTAATGCCCAATGCCTAATGCCCAATGCCTGATACCCAATGCCTAAAGATAAACTTTGTCCTTGCTACCTGCTTTTGTAATATTGCTAATCGAATTTTTGAAGGCATGCATTTGTACGAGCAATACCCCGTAAGTATCACCAACTCCCTCAGCGGAAAGAAAGAATTATTCCAGCCCCTCAATCCTCCATTTGTGGGTTTATACTCTTGCGGACCAACCGTGTATAACGAAGTGCATTTGGGCAACCTCAGAACCTTCACGGCATTTGATGTAGTGTACCGTTACCTCACACACCTTGGTTATAAAGTGCGTTATGTGCGCAACATTACCGATGCAGGCCACCTGACCAACGATGCAGGCGAAGGCGTTGACCGCATAGAAGAAAGTGCGCGCCTCGAACAACTGGAACCTATGGAAGTGGTGCAGAAATACACCAACAGCTTTCATGATGTCTGCCGCATATTCAACATCCTGCCCCCTACCATTGAGCCCACCGCCACCGGGCATATTGTTGAGCAGATTGAAATGGTGAAAAAGATTTTAGACAATGGCTATGCCTATGAAGTAAATGGCTCAGTGTATTTCGATGTGCGCAAGTTTATGGAGCAATACAATTACGGTGAACTGAGCGGCAGAAAAATTGACGACCTGCTGGAAGGCACACGCGAGCTTGACCGGCAGGATGAAAAAAGACATGCCGTTGACTTCGCCATCTGGAAAGCCGTATCACCTAATCACATACAGCGCTGGCCCTCACCCTGGGGCGAAGGCATACCCGGCTGGCATTTAGAATGCTCGGCTATGGGCACCAAATATTTAGGAAAACAATTTGATATACATGGGGGTGGTATGGATTTGAAATTTCCGCACCATGAGTGTGAGATTGCGCAGAGTGTGGGTGCCTTTGGTAAAACACCTGTGCGTTACTGGATGCACGCCAACATGCTTACCGTTAACGGAGAGAAAATGAGTAAGTCGAAAGGCAATTCATTTTTGCCAAGAGAATTGTTCAGCGGTTCGCATGCGCTTTTGAGCAAGGCTTACAGTCCTATGGCGGTAAGATTTTTCATGCTGCAATCACACTATACCAGCACGCTCGATTTTTCTAACGAAGCCCTGCAGGCTGCGGAGAAAGCTTTTAAGCGGTTGATCAATGCTCTAAGCACCGTAAAGAAAATGGAACACAGAGGCGGCAGCGATGTAAACACCGAACTGAAAGCAAGTATTGAAAGGCTGATTGCCGAAGCCTACCAAAACATGAGCGATGATTTTAACACCGCCAAAACCCTGGCCACTTTGTTTGAACTCTCGGCCATCATCAACAACCTGAAATCTGGCAATGCAAAACTTACTGAACTCAGCGCGGCAACATTTGAAAAACTGAAAAACACCTACATCACATTTATGGAAGATGTACTCGGTTTAAAAGAAGAAGCCGGGCAAGACCATGAAATGTTGGACGGTGTAATAAAGCTGATGATTGAACTGCGCAAGAAAGCCCGTGCCGATAAAAACTTTGCCCTCTCCGATAAAATCCGCGATGAGCTCAAGGCCCTGGGCGTGCAGTTGATGGATGGGAAAGAGGGAGAGATTACGTATACCATAGAAGCTTAAGACTATTTAGCGCTTAGAATTTCCTTTCTGCTAAGAACCATATAGACAGTATTCTTGCGGGCTTGAGATAATTGAAGTATATTCATTGCACAAACACTGCCATTTAGATGGGATATATGCAGTAGTATGGTATATACTCAAGTGTTGGCGGTAATGCTGCTAGAATATTCGGATGACAACAAACATAACTCTTGACACATCATTTATTGTATCCCAAAATTTTCTTTGTGGGACATTAATTAATGAGTATGGAAAGAAATCTAAGGACAAGACAATTAAAGTATTCATTACCGACATTACATACAGGGAAGTACTCTCACAATTCCGACAGAAATTGACTAAGGCTAATGAAGGAATAAAAAAACCAAAAAATTTACTAGAAGGACAAGCGAAGATTCTCAGGAATTTTGGGCACATGAAAGGTTACTTCACATTGCCAGAAGTAGACGTCTCTAAATTGTTTGAAGAATTTGAGCACGACTTCGACAACTTTCTTAAGGACAATAGAATTATTATAATTCCAACAGACCATTTATCAATAGGAAGAGTATTTAATGACTATTTTAGCACCAAGCCACCATTCGGCACCGGTGACAAAAAGCATGAATTCCCAGATGCGTTTTCAACTCTTGCGACAGAGGAGTTTTTTAAAACAAGAACTGAGAAAACTTATTTGATTACATCCGACAATGGATTAGCCACAATAGAGAGTTCTGTTATAACTATGTCAAATGAGCCTGAACAAATCCTAGACCAGTTGATAAGACTTGACAAAGAAATCAAGACAAAACAATCAATTGAGTTTATCGAAGGACTCTTTGTCAAGAAAAAAGAAAAATTAGCTGCCGAACTAAAAGAAGAAATTTACAGAATCCTTGAAGACGAAGTTGGTTCAGGAGGTGGCAGATATGACCTAGAAATTGAGGACGTTGATTATATTGATTTAGGTGATATTAGAATTGATAATCATTCAATAATTCATATCGACAAGAACAAAGCAAAACTTCAACTGGAAATTTCATTTGGGGTTGACATTTCAATTACCGCTTCAGACCTGAACTCAGGGTTCTATGACAAAGAGGACAATAAATGGCTATTTGTTGAGCAAAAAGAACTAAGGGTTTCTAAGGACACGATAAATAGTAATGCAATTCTCTCAATTGACTTTCACCCAGCCGCTGGACAAGAATATGCAGATTTTGAAATTGATTCTGTAAATGAAGGTAAGGACTTTGACATATTGAGAGACGCGTAAGCAGCACTACCGCCAACACCGTGTTTGCGCTATGGCTCGGGGACTTTGTCCCCGATAAAGTATTTT
>DAOLDI010000389.1:0-3080 GCA_035327445.1 Cyclobacteriaceae bacterium
ATAAAACATCTGTTCCTTCAAAATTGGCCCTGATGGCTTCGGCTAAATATTTCTCCAGACTATTGAAAGCTTTGAAGTAAAAAGAAAGTGCCCCGATGGCATCGCCTGTACGCTCAGCTTGTTTGGCCCGTCCGAAAAAATCTAAAGAAAGGGCAACTGCATTTCTGCGTTGCTGATCTTTAATCTCATTATACCTGGCTTTCGACAAGCGATAATAAACCCAATAGGCTTCCTTATCTTCCCATGCGCCCACCAACTCATATTCTTCTATTTCATCAGCAACTGAAGTTTGAATGATGGATTCATATTGATCAGAAAATTCCTTTCCACGATCAATTTGTGTTAGAACCGATGTGGCAGAGACATTGATCTTTATTTCAGAGACAAGGTCTTCCAGGGCGTTTTTCTTGGCTACCTGCATGTAATTGTTAGCTGCAAGCTTGCTGGCATAACCAATGCCGGCAAAATATGCCGGGTTGTTGGGTTTGGCGCTCATCCAGGCAGGCCGTGGATTGGGGTCTTCTCTGCGGGAACTACCAGTTTGTGAGGCTGTGCTGCAAGCCATCAAAAAAATAAGTGCTATCGGTATGAAGTGCTTCAATTTTGAACTTTTTAGTTACTCAACCACATTTATGCCAAAAATCATTAAAAAGAATACCATTATCAAAGAATCAATTACTCTTGCTTGGCGTTAATGGTTAAATTGAACCATAATTTAAAGATCATGAAAGGATTTACGCTCATTTTTGCACTGATATCGCTGATCAGCATTCAGTCCTGCCAGGAGAATACCGACAACATGCAGTTTACCGGCCGCGAACATACTTATGCCCTCCTGAGCGGATCTGTATATCAGGTTAGCGGAACAGTAACTTTTAAAGAAAAAACCGATAAGAGCACGCTTGTGATTGTGAACCTTGAAGGTACTGAAGGCACAGCCGAACACCCTGTGCATTTACATATGGGCAGTATTGACATGGCTGACGCAGAAATTGCTGCTCTTTTATTGCCGGTTAAAGGCCAAACTGGTTTAAGTGAAACCTTATTACGCGAACTGGGTAATGGCCATGCCATTACTTATGAGGAATTACTTTTAGTAGAAGCGAACATCAAAATACATTTAGCTGATGTTGGCCCTGAACGCGATATTATTCTGGCTGGTGGTAATATTGGAGCTGCCTTTGAAAAGGAAGTAAGCAAAGGAAGAAGAGGCGCAATTGAAGTTTGTAAAAGCGAATAGTTTTTTGTTTGGATAGAAAATATAAAAGGAGGCTCAAGGCCTCCTTTTATATTTTAAAAAGCTATTTGATCAGAGTACCTTTATCTCTTTCAATACATTATTCATATTACGAACAGCATCAGCACTCTTGTTAAAGGCTTCCTGCTCTTCGGCATTCAATTTATAATCAACAATTTTCTCCCAGCCCTTGCGGCCAACCACCACGGGCACACCCAAACAAATATCAGTTTGACCGTAGTCACCATCAAGCGCAACACAGCAAGGGAAAATTCGCTTTTGATCACGCACTATACTTTCTACTAATAATGCACCAGCGGCACCCGGTGCATACCAGGCAGAAGTACCCAGCATTTTAGTGAGGGTAGCGCCTCCTACCATGGTATCGGCTGCAATTTGCTTCAATTGATCAGCCGCTAAAAACTGCGATACCGGCAGACCATTAACTGCGGCCAGGCGCGTCAATGGAATCATTGTTGTATCTCCATGTCCGCCAACTACGGTAGCGTGAACATCAGCTGTGGGTACATTCAAGGCTTTTGCTAAGTGACCTTTGAAGCGTGCACTATCCAAAATACCTCCCATACCAATAATTCTGTGTTTATCGAGGCCAGATGCTTTCAAGGCCAGGTATGTCATCGTATCCATTGGGTTTGATATTACCACAATTACTGCATTGGGTGAGTGTTTCAAGGCACTCATGGTTACACTTTTTACAATTTCTGCATTGGTGCCAATGAGTTCTTCGCGGGTCATGCCGGGTTTACGTGGAATACCCGATGTGATAACCACCACATCAGAACCTGCAGTAAGACTATAATCATTGGTAGAACCTACCAATTTTGTTTTGAAATCCATGAGTGATGAAGTCTGATAGATATCCAGTACTTTACCTTCAGCAAAGTTTTCGCGGATATCAAGCAATACCACTTCATCAGCTATTTGACGATAAGCCAGAACATCGGCACAAGTTGCACCCACATTTCCGGCACCTACTACAGTTACTTTCATATGCTTGGTATTAATGTTTAAAGATCAATTTTTTTCGATGCGCAATTTATCAAGCCATGTGGGTAAAACAATGCAGGCATTCTGATAAAGTTATACTTGTTTCTGGGACTGGGCAGATAAAGTGAGCCTTATAGCATTGCGGGTATCATGCCCTATTTTACATCGCTCATCTATTCGCAGGCCGGGCAGCCAAATGATTTTTCCGCTGGCATCTTCCAGCACAGTTACGCGCAACTTATGGCTCAGAGGCACTTTAGCATCCACCAAAAAATCGCTTATTTTTTTCATGCCCTGCATGCCCAGAGGCATAAAGCGATCTCCCGCCTGCCAGCTTCTCCATGTTAATGGAAATGTGATGCAGTCCATATCCAGCAAAGCAACAGTGCCCGGTCCTTTCAACTCAGGCCATGTGCTTAAAAATTGCAAACTTATTTGCTCCTCCCCTCTTTGCACCTGCAGGTCTGTTTCATGGATAAATACTTGCTCATGTTGATTTGACCTTGGAGAAATAATCAGATACTCCCGATCAATATTCAATACGTGCTGATCAGCATAGAAAACAGCGCCTATATGATGCAGTGCATCTAAGGCACCCTGCACTTGAGCAGCATTAAAACCGAGATGCTTAACTGATTCGTACAAAATGAGCTGCCTGGTTTCCAGGTTCTCGATTGATGATTTCGGAATCAGTATATCCGCTTCTTGCAGGATAAAAGAATCTTTAAACTTTCTCACTTCAGCCTGCAAGAGCTGGCGCAGCAAGTGGTAGTAGTTTAAGTTCTTACTGAAATTTTCTTCCAGATCAGGATATAACTCATACAACCTGGGCACT
>DAOLDI010000390.1:0-3076 GCA_035327445.1 Cyclobacteriaceae bacterium
TCCCTTTTCAATTTGGGTTGATCTGTTAAAACGTGTAAGTGTATTCACCGCCAATCTTAGCATTAACCTCGAACCATTGTATGGTATTGTACTGGCTGTAATATTTTTTCCGCAGACTGAAGTAATGCGTCCGGGTTTTTACCTGGGGGCTATCATTATACTTGCCGCTGTTTTTCTTTACCCCTTGATCAAACGATGGAGAAGAAATCTGATCAATACATAGCTTTACCAAGCCACTGCGCATGGGTGCTGTAAGGTTTTACATCGGGTGGCTCATTAAAAACACCAAAGACAGCAGCGCCTGAACCACTCATGCTGGCATACAAAGCACCGCCTTCATAAAGCTGCTCTTTGATTTTTTTGATTTCAGGATACTGCGCAAAAACAGAAGGCTCAAAATCATTTACCAGATTTTCTTTCCAGTAATGTATGGGCTGCTTTAATACTTCAGTCAAACTAATTGCAGGTATAGCTGGTGTAACTCCTGCATAAGCAGCGGCCGTACTTACGTGTACATCAGGCTTTACAATAAAAATATACTTTCCTTTTAGACTGATATCAACCGCAGATAACTCATTGCCCCTGCCCTGCCCTAATGCAGGTTTATTATCTATGAAAAAAGCACAATCGCTACCCAGCTTGTCAGCATAACTTTTTAGTTGATGACTATTCAAACCCAGATCAAAAATTTCATTTAACATTTGTAAAGCAATGGCAGCATCAGCAGAACCACCACCCAAGCCTGCGCCCATCGGAATTACTTTGTGCAAATGCATATGCACAGGCTTTAGTTTAAAATCGGCCTGCAACAAGTGAAAAGCTTTTGAGCAAAGGTTATCAGCTGCATCTCCGGCAACACTAAGACCAGTAAGATCAAATTGAAATTTTTCTGCTTTCACAATTTCAAGGGCATCGCAGCAGTTTACCGGGTAAAAACATGTTTCAATATCATGATAGCCATCAGCCCTTTTGCGGAGGATGTGCAGACCCAGATTTATTTTTGCATTTGGAAAGCGAAGCATAAAAAATAAAAGGAACAACCTGATATGATTGTTCCTCTTTAATTGATCAGTATTATAATTATTTGGTTAATCTATCAATCAATTCTTGTGTGATACCAGATGATGAAAAACCACCATCGTGCATCAGGTTCTGCATTGTTACCATGCGGGTAAGGTCTGAGAACATCACAATAATATAGTTGGCACAATCTTCAGCACTTGCATTACCTAAAGGAGACATCATTTGCGCGTAATCATAAAACACATCAAAACCAGATATACCTGTTCCGGCTGTTGTTTTGGTTGGCGACTGTGAAATGGTGTTAACCCTTACTTTTTTAAGTTTTGCAAAACGTTCGCCATAACTTCTGGCAATGGATTCAAGCACTGCCTTTGCTTGGGCCATATCGCCATAATCAGGAAAAGTTCTTTGTGCAGCAATGTAACTAAGCGCCATAATAGAACCCCATTCATTCATGGCATCAGTTTTTTCAGCTGTTTGCAATACTTTATGAAAAGATACGCCTGAGATATCGAGTGTTTTTAAATACCAGTCATAGTTAAGGTCACCGTACGACTTACCTTTTCTTACATTGGGGCTCATGCCAATAGAGTGCAATACAAAATCAATTTTGCCACCTAACACTTCTACTGATTTTGTGAATAAGTTAGTAAGGTCTTCTTCTGATGTTGCATCAGCAGCAATGACTTCGGCATTGCAAGCCTTGGCAAGCTCATTAATCTTACCCATACGCATAGCAATAGGGGCATTGGTAAGTGTAAAAGAACCACCTTCTTCTTTTATCCTCAAGGCAGTTTTCCAGGCTATAGAGTTTTCATCCAGTGCTCCGAAAATTATTCCTCTTTTTCCTTTAAGTAAATTGTAAGCCATAATTTGAAGTTTAAATGAATTATGTAAGACACAATATTACAAATTCTTTCGAAAGCATTTAACAGCCTCACTAAGCAAAGCTCTTTCAAAATATTTACGGTAATCATGATTTACTTATTATATCTATTGCCAAATTGCGTCAATTTTTCAGCATGCAAAACTCACAGCCTATTGGCATATTTGATAGTGGTATAGGTGGCCTTACTGTGGCACGATCCATTAAAAACCTGATGCCAAAGGAAAGACTCATTTATTTTGGCGATACAGCCCATTTGCCTTACGGAGACAAATCAGTGGCCGCTATTCAGGCATATGCCATCAAAATTGCTGATTTGTTGCGCAGTAAAGGATGTAAAGTAATTGTAATTGCCTGTAACTCGGCCAGCTCTGCAGCTTATGAATTATTAACCGAATACCTGCGCAAAATCAAAATCATCAATGTGATTGATCCGATGGTAAGTATGTTGGTACACAATTTCAGTCACAAAAAAGTAGGGCTCATAGGCACCAAACGCACGGTGGAATCAAACGTTTACAAAATCAAAACTGATGCCTGCCAACAAGGCATTGCATTGCATTCACTGGCTACCCCCCTGTTGGTACCCATGATTGAAGAGGGCTTCTTCAATAACAACATCAGCCATGAAATCATTGCCCAATACCTGGCAGATGAACAGTTGGCGAACATTGATGCCCTTGTTTTGGGCTGCACACACTATCCATTAATTAAATCAGAGATCGAAGATTATTATCAGCAAAATAATCAAAGCGCTCCGGCTGTGCTTGATTCATCAGAAGTAGTAGCACAAGCCCTGTATGATTACCTCGACCAGCAAAATCTGTTGGCAACACAAGTTTCAGGAGATGATGAATTTTTAGTGTCTGATTATACACATTCGTTCGAAAAGTCAACAGAACGCTTTTTCAACAAGAAAGTGCCGCTTCAAAAACACCCGCTTTGGGAATAATGAAAATACCGGGCTTTTATGCCCATGTACCATTTTTGAGGAAATTTTTAGGTAAATAAAATTTTCATTCCTCATTTTTAAGCAATATTGTCTTTGGTAATGCCTTCTACTCTCTTTTTTATACTGCCCTTTATTTTGGTTTATACCGTATTTGTGGTCTATGCCGAAAGGAAGCTTTCTGCCTTCATACAAGACCGCCATGGTCCCATGGAAGT
>DAOLDI010000391.1:0-3076 GCA_035327445.1 Cyclobacteriaceae bacterium
GAATTTTTTGAACATGCCTTTGTTCAAGTTGCCACAAATTGAAGTAATTATTTTGCTGCTGTTGTGCAAAAGTATTTTCAGCATTTATTGCTGTTAACTTTTTAAGTGCATCAACAGGAGAAGATTGTATAATGTAAGTTAATTGTCTGAAGGTATCAGCAACTGGTAGATGTGCCTGAACATGCCAATGCGCCTGGGCTTTATGTTTTCTTAAAAACAGTTTTAGATTTTTCGAGATCAATGATTGACCGATGGTAATTAATAAATCTGGCCTTAGTGCCTGCATGCGAGCTTCAGGCATTTGCCCCAGAAAAAGATCCTGGTAAGAAATTAATTCTGGCGCACCATGCTGATTTGAAATTACATCAGCAATTACAGGTAAATGATGTTTTTGACTGAAGTTTACAATAGCTTCCCTCAAGACTTTGTCATGCGGTAATTGACCAATTACTAAAAGTTTATGTGGATAATCATGCCATTGTTCTGCAAGACTTTTCAATTCTGCATCATCAATTATTGGAAATGCAGTATTCGATTTGAATACCTGTAGCTTTTCACTGTACTTAAATGAACTTGTTTCAGCGCTGTATAATGGTTCGCGCAAAGGCACATTGATATGCACGGGTCCTTGTGGTAATGCTTTGCTATGAATGATCGCTTCATTAACCATCCGCTGTGCATGCCAGATGGCATCAGCATGGTTGAAATCTGCCGGAAAATTGTAGCTTGATTTTACATGTGATCTATAAATATTTTCTTGCCGTATCGTTTGCCCATCTAACTGATCAATCCATTCCGGTGGTCTGTCGGCAGTAATAACCAATAAAGGTACATGACTAAAAAATGCTTCCGCCACAGCAGGCGCAAAATTGTAAGCAGCAGTGCCTGAAGTGCAAATCAAAGCCACCGGGTTTTGAGAAGATTGGGCTAAGCCTAAGGCAATGAAAGCCGCACTGCGCTCATCAGTAATAGTGTAACATTTGATTTCAGGATGTCGGGTAAAACCGATCAAAATAGGAGCGGAGCGAGAACCCGGACAAATAACAGCTAGTTTGATGCCATGACTTGCACAAATAGCGGCAATATCAAAAACCTGCTGATGTGCCAAATATTAATGATTTAAGATGTTCAACATCGTATTCATTTTCATTTCAGTTTCCTGGAATTCATTCTCAGGATCTGAATCGATGGTTATGCCTGCACCGGCATAACACAAAGCAAAACTTTCGAAAAACTGCAGGCAGCGAAGGTTAACATAAATATTGGTTTTATCAGCAAAATTTACAGGGCCAAGAAATCCGCTGTAAAATTCCCTGTTGTAATTTTCATTGCTAAGAATAAAATCCATGGCCCCTTGCAGTGGCATACCGCAAACCGCTGAAGTTGGATGCAACAACTTTAACATGACAGAGCCAAGCTGTGGAAAGTTTGTTTCAACCATATCCACTTTAAATTCAGTTTTCAAGTGAATCAAATTAGCAGCTTTAACTGATTTGGGTCCGTGTTCTTCAAATTCTCGCAATCTTATCTTCTTAAAACAGTTGATGATATACCTGCTCACCAAAGCCTGTTCTTCAATTTCTTTTTGTGTCCAGCTAACCTGATTCAAATTTAATTCTGGATTATACGCTTGTGTACCTGCCAGAGCAACCGTGTGAAACCATCTTTTATCAGAAATACTCACCAGCATTTCCGGAGATGCACCTAACCATGTACCAGTACCTGGAATACTGACAAGACTTACCAAAGTGTTGGGATAATTATGAGCAAGTAGGGTGAAGTAATTCAGGATATCAGCATTTTCATTCAGTTGAATTTGTATGCATCTTGAGGGAACAACTTTTTCAAATAATCCATCCTCAATTTTCTCAATAGATTTTTTAACGAGTTCTATAAATTCATCTTGATGTTTACCTGCAGCATAATTTTCATTCGCAGGTTTATAATGAAAATGAAGTTTAGTGTTTGTTTGATTTGCTCTTTCAAGGTATTCTGTTGCATGTACTTTGTTTAGGTCTAGCATGTTTCCCTGTACAATGTCAAAAACAAAGTAAACATCTGCCTGAACGAATTTGGTCTTTTGTTGTGTGTTGAAGGGTGCGAAAATGAAACCGGGTTTTGATTCTTCCAGGTTTATTTCATCTAATACAATAGATCCGGCCTCATCAATTACCAGTTGAATCTGGTTAGATTCTGGAAGTTTCCATAATGCTGTGGCATGACCTTGCGCATGCGCAAAACTGAGCAGCCGATGAATTACTTCAAATAAGTTGATTTTTTGATTGAAATTGATTTGAACTGCTTCCGGCTTCATCTTACCTATCTTTTATCAATAACAGCCATTGTTAAACGACTGATGCATACCAATTCATTAACCTCGTTCTCAATACGTATTTCCCAAACCTGTGTTTTGCTACCCACATGCAGCGGCCTGGCTTTACCGATTACGTAGCCAGATCTAACTGCTTTAATGTGGTTAGCGTTTATTTCTAAACCAACACAATATTGTGCCTGCTGATTTACCAGCATATTTGCACCCACACTTCCCAAAGTTTCGGCCAATACAACCGAAGCTCCTCCATGTAACAAGCCAAAGGGCTGGTGTGTTCTGTGATCAACCGGCATACGGGCCGCAATATATTCAGAAGTCGATTCAATGAATTCAATATTCAGATGTTCCAGCATATTGCCTTTAACCATTTGATTGAGTTGTGCTGCTTTTACTTCGGGAATGCTCATCTGAATGTTTTCTCTATTTTTGCGCCTGATTATTAAGTGGGGTAATTAATCCTGCAGGTAATTATTTATAAACAGCGTCAAAATTAGAAGAAAATTGAGCATCAAAAAAATATTCCTCATCCGTCACGGGCAGACCGATTTTAACCTAAAAAACATTGTACAAGGCAGTGGGGTAGATGCTCCCCTGAATATCAAAGGGAGAAGGCAGGCTGCATTATTTTATGAGGCTTACAAATGGATACAGTTTGATAAAGTCTATACATCCAAATTAAAGCGTAGCATTGAGTCGGTAGCGGGTTTTATACAAGACGGAATCCCACATGAAGAACTATCTGGT
>DAOLDI010000392.1:0-1736 GCA_035327445.1 Cyclobacteriaceae bacterium
ACCCTGGCTCAATATAATAATGACAAAGAATGGGTATTTGTTGTAGCTGGTTTCGACTTTTCATCAGATGAAGAAAATTACAACTTCATTATTGGGAGTACTTTTACTAAAAATCTACAGATCGGCAATGTGATGCTGAGTCCAGGATTCGCCAATACATTTTTTGCCCCTTGTCTAGAAGGAAAAATGAATTACTATCCCAATCCGGCAAGTGATAAAATCACAATCAGATATGATGGTTGTAATGAGCGCATATTCAGGTTAGATCTTATTGATGCATACGGTAAACAAGTTGCCAGTTTCCATCCACCGCAGAGTGAGATGTATGATTTAACCGGAATTGGCAGCGGAGTTCTCATAGTACGTGCATTTCTCAGTAACGGAGAAATCTTTCAATTTAAAATTCTGAAAACATCACCCTGATATTAGTATGGTTAAGAAATTTACTCTTGTCTGTTGCTTGGCCTTTGTAACATTTTACTCCGGATATGCCCAATCGCAAAGTCCCAAGGGTATAAACTTTCAGGCGGTTGCCCGGCAGTTTGATGGAAGACCCATTGCCAACAAACAGATCTCAATCAGAATAAGTATTGCAGAGGGCAGCGCAAGCGGAAATAAAGAATACGTAGAGCAACAATTTCCTACTACCAACCCGCTTGGTTTGTTTGATCTGGTGATTGGTCAAGGTAATCGCATCAGTGGCGAGTTTAATGCTGTAAACTGGAGTACTGGAAATAAATGGATTCAAATAGAAATTGATCCCAATGGTGGCACCAATTTTATTATACTCGGTTCTCAGCAAATGCTTACAGTACCCTATGCCTTTTTTGCAGATCGTGCGGCTAATGTAATTGAATATACTGGTGGCGCAGGAATTGCGATTAATGAAAGTGTAATAACCAATACCGGAGATGATGATAGTGACCCGGGTAATGAATTAATTTCCAATGTTAGCCTTAGCGATGACCATAAACTTCTGATAACAGATGCAGGAGGCACCTTTGAAGTTAATCTAGGTAAGTTTGCCAATGAACCATTGAGTTTAGGCGAAGTTCTATCAATAGGCAATGATGCAGGTGAAAATACCATCAGCAATCTTTCAGATCCGATTAACGATCAAGATGCTGCCACAAAAAATTATGTTGACAATCTGGATGTAAGGGACGATGATGCCGACCCAACCAATGAAATACAAGATCTTGAATTAATATCTAATCTGTTACGAATTACCAATAATTTAACTGCAAGCGCAATTGATCTCAGTGTTTACCTAGACAATACCGATAATCAAACACTTGCATTAGACAATAATGAATTAAGTATAAGCAACGGAAATTCAGTTGATCTAAATAAATATCTGGATAATACAGATAATCAAAATTTATCACTCGATCAAAATCAATTGAGCATAAGTGATGGCAACAGTGTTGACCTTAGTATTTATTTGGATAATACGGACAGCCAAAACCTGAGTCTTCAGGCATCTGGTACCTTAAGAATAATTAATATTGATAATGGAGAAGGTGTTGAAATTAATGTAGCAGATAATGATAATGATCCTCAAAATGAAATTCAGGATTTAGTGCTTAGTAATAATGTGCTAACTATCACAGAAAAATCAAACCCAACACTTATAGACCTAAGCCCTTACCTTGATAATACTGATAACCAAGACCTAAGCATTATTGCAGATAATTTAAATATCTCTGGCGGTACTGGTGTTTCTCTTTCTACTT
>DAOLDI010000392.1:1836-3074 GCA_035327445.1 Cyclobacteriaceae bacterium
GTATTTCTGGGGGCAATACTATTTCACTAAATATTGCTGATAATGATAATGATCCATTAAACGAAATACAGGATTTAAGTTTAAGCGGAAATACACTTACAATTACCGGTAAAGCTAATCCAAACCCCATCAACTTAAGTACCTACTTAGACAATACTGATAATCAAAACCTAAGTTTAGGCGCCATATCTGGCACAAACCGTACAATTAATATAAGCAATGGTGCGAGTGTAACATTTAGTGTTGCAGACAATGACAATAGTTCTACAAATGAAGCCCAAACATTAACGCGCACAGGCTCTTTAATTATACTCTCCCAGGTCTCGGGTGTGGGAGGAGGTAATTTCTTTTTGAATGATATGCAAGGCGCTACTATTTCAAATGTAGGGTATCCATTTTCACCATCCGATGCTGCTACCAAACAATATGTTGATGAAAGACTAGTAATTCTTTCTCCAATTGCACAGATGAGTGCTAATGCTGATGGAATTTCCACTACTCATTCACCCTCCACATTCGCCTTTAAAGTTGGTACCAGCTTTAATGGATCAGCCAGCAACAGCCGCGTAAACCTGGTGAGAAGTTTAACAGGATTTGATGAAGCCGGACAGATTAATCAAAATCGTTTCAGCGCACAGCAGGATGGCATCTATCAGTTTACTATTAATGCTAGTTCTACTGATCCTAATGCAACACTAAAAGTTAGTATCAATGGCGCAGTTGTATCTGAGGTTATGAAAATAAATACCGGGGTATTTCAGGAAAACTTATTCTTTAAACTAAATACCAACGATTATCTGGAGTTTTTGATTGATCAAAACAGTAATGGTAATCTAACCGGCACTTTCTTTGGATTTAAATTATAAGGCAACGTAAACCACTTTCTTGGTTTCAAAAAAATCTTCAACAAAATAATCGCTCAGGTTGTAAAGTTTATATGGCTTTTTAAGCTCGGCCAATTCTTCGGTTAAATCTCCACCTTTCAAATACAAAACACCGTTTTTCAATTCATGCACAGATGCCGGCTTAACTTTGTCTTTTATCCAGGTATAAAAAGGTTTTAACCTGGTTACTGCCCTGCTCACAATAAAATCGTACTTAGTCTTAATTTCTTCAGCTCTAATTTGTTCAGCAGTAATATTTGTTAAGCCACAAGCTTTTGCTACTTCTTTAACAACAGTAATCTTCTTGCCAATAGAATCTACCAAATGAAAATGAGTGTGCGGAAAAAGTATGGC
>DAOLDI010000393.1:0-3067 GCA_035327445.1 Cyclobacteriaceae bacterium
ATGCACAATCTGGTCAATCAGGTCAAGTCCATCTTGAGAGATATCATCTAATCTGCCGATAAATGGCGAAACATAACTTGCTCCGGCTTTAGCCGCCAAAATGGCCTGGCCTGCAGAAAATACCAGCGTACAATTGGTTCTGATGCCCTCAGCACTGAATTGTTTAATTGCTTTTACACCCTCTTTGATCATGGGCACCTTCACCACGATTTTATCATCAATTTTGGCCAATTCCCTGCCTTCTTTCAGCATGCCCTCATAATCAGTGGCAATTACTTCTGCACTCACGTTATTGTCTACAATATTACAGATGGCTTTATAATGGGCCATCACTTTTTCATGTCCTGATATGCCTTCTTTGGCCATGAGAGAAGGATTGGTGGTTACACCATCTAAAACACCCAGGTCATAGGCTTCTTTAATTTCGTTCAGATTGGCGGTATCGATAAAAAATTTCATGTGTTTATTAAGATTAGTAGTGGTTTTGCTTCAAAGATAATCCTCATTTGGGAATGCACCAGCCAAATATGCTGAAGGGCTGAAAAAACAAAATGGCAAGCCAACATCGCACCGCTACAACCGCCTACCCTTGCTACCTTCCGGTCCTGGGGGATTCAGCAGGAGCTGGTCGTGCCGGCTTGCCGGGGGCAAAAGTAAGCTTTCGGCCTCAATCTTTAAAATCGAAAATCTAAATGAGTATATTGAAAATCTAAATCAGCAAACCATGGCCAAATGTACCCTACTTAAAATTCATTGCTACCTGAGCGATGAAGGAGACAAAGACGAAATTTTTCTGAAGCACAATGGTAAAAAGATATGGCCAAGCAATTCGCGCTACAAAAAAGCCGATAAAGATGAATTAGATATTCAAATTGAGCTTAGCGCAGAAGATGGGCAGCAGCTTGTGTTAGAATTATGGGACTATGATTTGTTTTCGAGCAACGATAGGCTGGGAGAGTTTCAATTTCAGTTATTAACTAAGGGTGGACCTTACCGCACTGATTTAAAAAGAGCTAAAGATACCCAGGCCCGTTATACGCTCGAGTGGGAGTATCATTAAGCCAGTCCTTGTGCATAAAGCTGGAACTCAAGCGCTGTGGCAGGTATAAAATTATCTACAGCCAGGTCTTCATGAATTTGTTCATCAAAACTAAGCTCACGAATTTCTTTACTACCATCTTTCAAAACTGTTAGCTCGGTTCCTTTATAAGTGTATGGGTTTAGGCGTACATAAATAACATAATCGCCAAAATCTCTTTTGAAATACTCATGAACAATATTCTGATTTTTCACCTTAAGTATATTTGAATCTCGTAAAGATACTGCTTCAGTTTATGGCTGAAAATGAAAAGTTAACTATGCCCGATCAAATCATGACAACGCGCCTGTTAATACAGCGCCTGGATTTACAAGATGCCGAAGCCATGTATTATGTGTATGCCTCAAAGCCCGAGGCCACTAAATATGTTTCCTTTCCTACGCATAATAGCATAACAGATGCAAGAAAGTACCTGGCTTACGCAAGAGCAGCCTGGAATATGGGCAGAGATTACAGCTATGCCATCAGGTTGCAATCAGATAATCGATTAATCGGATCCATTGGTGTTATTAACGATGCCGGTAAATGTAATTTTGGATACATACTGGGGCCGGCCTACTGGGGCAAAGGCTTTGCAACTGAAGCTGCCAGCGCTATTTTAAATGTATTGAAAAATCAGCCAGGTGTATTTCGCATTTGGTCGGTTTGTGATGTTGAAAATGAGGCATCTAAACGGGTACTTGAAAAAGCAGGACTAAAGCTTGAGGCAAGCCTGGAGAAATGGATGCGCTTTCCCAATCAAAACAATGAGCCTAAAGATTGCCTGATGTACAGATATGAACTTTAGATTTTGCTTGTTTTAATCAGCTTGTTACTACTTCTATTTCCTGAAAATTAATTTCAATTTTTTCCAGCAACTCTTCCTCCAGTAAATCGGCCCAGGTTAACATATACCTGATCACATCCGCTTTAATGTTGTGTTTTAAATGACGTGATGCTATCGGGATTCTTTGCAAGACCCCTTGGTCTGATAGTTTTTCGAGGCGTTTTAAATCATCGGCATCAAAGCCAAATTCGATGAGTTTTGAAATCAGGCCATCCATAGGCAAGCCACTCGTAGGGCAGTAATCATTAAGCTGTTCATTCCAGTCGCCATAGCCCAGCATGGCACTGCGGTGTATCTCTTGTTTGCTGATCTGGCAAACCTCCTGCGCCAGAAAGCCGCAGTTACAAGCACCCATGTGCCCCCACTGGTATTGATCGCTGGCTTTCAGCTTTTTAGCTGTATTGCGCAAGGCCATAATTAAGTTTGCATTTACCCGAGCCATATTTCAAAATCTTTGTTTTAAAACAATTATGATATCTTTTGGTTAAAGCATGTAGAATTTATACACCTTTTAAGCAACAAAAGATTTATTTGTTAAAGTCTGATTCCTTTTATAGAATTGTGACTCTCAAAATAACACCAAAATGGGAAAAGGAGATAAGAAATCGAAAAAAGGAAAAATCTGGAGAGGTTCTTACGGGGTAAGCAGACCCAGGCCACGTGCTGGCTTTGTTGCTGCAAAGTCTGCTGAAGGAGCAGTAAGCGAAGTAGCAGCAGAAAAACCAAAGAAGGCTACTGCAAAAAAGGCAGCCAGAAAAAAGACTACTAAAGAGTAAGCAATGAAAAATCAGGTGTTCTATATCAAGTGCTGGTGGCATACAATCAAAATTGATATGTGAACGGAATTTTATTGTAAAATAAATGCTTAGGCCCGCTGTTCACGCGGGCCTTTGTTTTTTATAGCATTCAGATTTATGGAAATAACAAAGCACAAAACATATACTTTTAAAACACAACAGCGGACTTTATTGGCCGATACCATTACACCTGTAAATATCTACCTCAAACTGCGTGATGTATTTGCCGGAAGTATTTTATTGGAGAGTTCAGATTATCACGGGCATGAGAATGCACTGTCAATAATTTGTTGTCAGCCACTGGCATCTTTCAAAGTTCATCAGCAAAAATTGACTTGCCTTTAT
>DAOLDI010000394.1:0-3061 GCA_035327445.1 Cyclobacteriaceae bacterium
GTTTATTTATTGGAATAATTTGGCATTTAAAAGATTGAAATACATATTTAGAAAATAATACATAGATACATGAAGCGCGAGATTAAAAAATACTTATTCTTTTCAGCAAGTGCCTTACTCCTGCTGAGCATCTTAGTTTTAAATGCTTGTAAGGATAAGCCTGAAGGCCCCTCTGAAGAGGAGGTTCAACTGCAGAAACTCTCTAAAGTTTGGAATTTGGCTTCAGTGAGTTTAGATGGTGCAGACCCTGGAGTAGATTACGCTAATTTCCGGTTAACATTGTCAGGAACAGTTGGTGCAGCCAATTTCACTTATTCAACACAGGGTAGACCTATAAGAAGTCCATGGCCAGGCAATGGTACATGGAGATTTGGTGCTGTTGTTGCGTCACAAATCATAAGAGATGCAGGAACAAATGATGAACTTCCGCTTTCTTATAGTATATCTCAAGATGGCAACTCATTAGAAATAACTTTTAATTTCTCTGGCGAAGGCTATACAGCAGGCAGACTGGATAATGTTTCCGGTAACTGGAGATTTACATTCAATTAATTTTCATAAAACCTGTAAATAAAAAAGGAGGACGATTTCGCCCTCCTTTTTTATTACATATCTCTTCTTAAACGTTATCAGAACTTACCATTGCCGAGAAGTACTCTCGGTTCATTCTCGCTATATTGGTAATGCTTATGCCTTTAGGGCATTCAGCTTCGCAAGCTTTTGTGTTTGTGCAGGCTCCAAAACCTTCACTATCCATTTGCGCTATCATTTTCTCCACCCTTGTTTTACGTTCAGGCTTTCCTTGTGGCAGCAAAGCAAACTGAGAAACCTTAGCACTCACAAACAACATGGCCGAAGCATTTTTACAAGCAGCTACGCAAGCGCCACAACCAATACAAGTTGCCGCATCAAAAGCTTCATCAGCAATTTTCTTTGGAATCGGAATTTCATTGGCATCTGGTACACCCCCTGTATTCACAGAAACATATCCACCAGCCTGTTGAATGCGATCAAATGCGCTTCTGTCAACAACCAGATCTTTTACTACCGGAAAAGGTTTTGCGCGCCAGGGTTCAACTGTAATAGTTTCACCATCTTTGAATGAACGCATGTGCAGTTGGCAAGTAGTTGTTTGTAAAGGGCCATGCGGTTTACCGTTGATATACAAACTGCACATGCCACAAATACCTTCACGGCAGTCATGATCGAAGTGAACAGGTTCTTCGCCTTTCTTCTCCAATTCATCATTTAACACATCAAACATTTCCAAAAAGGACATGTCAGGAGAAACATTGTCTATAGGATAGCTTTTGAATTCTCCTTTTGTATTTTGATTCTTCTGTCTCCAGACTTTTAGATTGATTTTCATAAGCAATGTTTACTTGTAACTACGTTGTGTAAGTTTAACATTTTCAAATACCAATTTTTCTTTGTGTAAGGCTGCATCTTGTCCTTCGCCTTTAAACTCCCATGCTGCTACATATGCAAAATCATTATCATTGCGCATGGCCTCACCTTCTGCAGTTTGCGATTCTTCTCTGAAGTGGCCTCCGCAAGATTCAGTTCTGTTAAGCGCATCATCCACCATCAGCTCACCTAATTCAAAAAAATCAGCCACGCGGTTTGCTTTTTCGAGCGATGCGTTTAACTCATCTGCTGTACCTGTTACTTTTACGTTCTGCCAGAACTCGGCTTTCAATGACTGGATTTTAGCTTTCGCTTTTTTCAGACCTTCTTCATTGCGAGACATACCGCAATAATCCCACATGGTAAGACCTAATTCGCGATGGAACTCATCAACTGTTTTTGATCCGTTAATGCTAAGCAGCTTTTTGTTTTTGGCAACCACTTCTTCTTCAGCCTTTTTAAATTCAGGATGATCGGTAGAAACTTTCTCATAAGGCATACCTGCCAGGTAATCGCCTATTGTATAAGGAATAACAAAATATCCATCGGCCAAACCTTGCATCAATGCACTTGCGCCTAGCCTGTTTGCACCATGATCAGAGAAGTTGGCTTCTCCTAATGCATACAAACCCGGAACGGTTGTCATCAAATTATAATCTACCCAAAGACCACCCATGGTATAATGCACGGCAGGGAAAATCATCATTGGAACTTCATAGGGGTTATCCCCGGTAATCTGCTGATACATATCAAACAAGTTACCATATTTGGCTTCAATGGCTTTTTTGCCTTCACGCTTAATGGCATCAGCAAAATCAAGAAATACAGCCAAACCGGTAGTGCCTACACCTCTGCCTTCATCACAAACATATTTGGCATTGCGCGAAGCAACATCACGTGGCACCAGGTTACCGAATGAAGGATACCTTCTTTCCAGGAAGTAATCGCGTTCTGATTCGGGAATACTCACCGCCTCTTTTGCTTTTAAGCCTGGCTTTGCCTGCTTAGGTACCCATACCCTGCCATCATTTCTTAATGACTCCGACATCAAGGTAAGTTTTGACTGATGTGTACCCGATACTGGAATACAAGTGGGGTGAATTTGTGTAAAGCAAGGGTTTGCAAACAAAGCTCCCTTTTTATGGGCTCTCCAAGCTGCAGTTACATTTGAACCTTTAGCATTGGTGGATAAGAAAAAGACGTTGCCATAGCCACCCGTTGCCAGTATAACTGCATGCGCACTGTGCGATTCAATTTTACCGGTGACTAAATCTCTTACTACAATACCGCGGGCTTTGCCATCAATCAAAACAACATCAAGCATTTCACTGCGGTTATACATTTTCACTTTGCCATTGGCAATCTGGCGATTGAGCGCACTGTAAGCGCCTAATAATAATTGCTGACCGGTTTGTCCGCGGGCATAAAAAGTTCTGGATACCTGCGCACCACCAAAAGAACGGTTAGCCAGCAAGCCACCATATTCACGCGCAAAAGGAACACCCTGCGCAACGCACTGGTCGATGATATTCACACTTACTTCAGCCAGGCGATAGACGTTGGCTTCTATTGCGCGATAATCTCCTCCCTTTACTGTATCATAAAACAGCCGGTATATGCTGTCTCCATCGTTCTGATAGTTCTTGGCAGCGTT
>DAOLDI010000395.1:0-3056 GCA_035327445.1 Cyclobacteriaceae bacterium
TGCATCCATCATTGCATATCCACTGCTGGTCATAATTGCAGGTGTTTGCTCCATAATGGGTGGTTATTTTGCCGGCACCTTAAGTGGCATCATAACGCCCAATGATTACATCTACGGCATCAGGTTTATGTTTGATGAATACACGGTACAGTTTGCACTAACTAAATCTATAGCATTTGCATTCCTGGTATCTTCAATTTCCTCTTACAAAGGATTCTATACAAAAGGGGGCGCACTTGAAGTGGGTATTGCAAGTACCAATGCCGTAACAAATAGTGTTATTGCTGTACTATTAGCTGATTATTTCCTGGCAGAACTTTTACTTTCCTGATGATAGAGATTAAAAACATATCAAAAGCTTTTAATGGTAAGGCTGTTTTAAAAAATGTAAGCGGAACATTCGATAAAGGAAAGCTTAATCTCATAATCGGTGCCAGCGGAACAGGTAAAAGTGTTTTATTAAAATGCATTGTGGGGCTTATTCAAGCTGATGAAGGCAAAGTTTACTTTGACAGAAGAAATTTTTCAGATGGAGATCGAAATACAAAAACGGAAGTTCGAAGAGAAATTGGTATGCTCTTTCAGGGTGGTGCGCTCTTCGACTCTAAGAATGTTGAAGAAAATGTAATGTTCCCGCTGGATATACTTACACGAATGCCAAAAGATGAAAAGCTTGAACGCGTGAATTTTTGTTTAAAGCGTGTTGGATTAGAAGGAGTAAATAAAAAAATGCCTTCTGAGATAAGTGGTGGTATGAAAAAACGGGTGGGTATAGCACGCGCCATTATAAATAACCCCAATTATTTGTTTTGCGATGAACCTAACTCAGGGCTCGACCCACAAACTGCCATAAAAATTGATGAGCTTATTAAAGAAATTACTTACGAGTATGATATTACTACTGTTGTCGTTACTCACGATATGAATTCGGTAATGGCCATTGGTGATAATATAATGTTCATTTTTGAAGGTCAGAATTTATGGGAAGGAAGTATGCATAACATTACAACATCTGGCATTAAGGAGTTAGATGATTTTGTTTTTGCCAGTGAAATCATGAAACAATTAAGGCAGCAACGTGAAGCAAATTCTTAACTTAAGGGCTAAATTTTCATTTGAAGCATTCTTCTGGTCTATCGGATTAATGTTACTGGCATTTTTCAATCCTACCAATTCAAGTAATGAAATGAGTTTGTGTTTATCTCAATTTGTAATGAATACAAATTGTCCTGGTTGTGGGCTTGGTCATGCCATTGCCTATTTTTTAAATGGAGAAATTGCATTATCCTTGCAGGCACATCCATTAGGTATTTTAACTGCTTTGGTCTTAACGTATAGAATTATCTCGACTAGCTTCAATCAATTCAATCATGGCAAAAGTTACTGATATATTACCTGAAATTTACGGTGAAGAAATGCTGAATGTTCAAAGCATTATTGAGCGGATGGATGACGAAAAAGCACGTTCATTTGCCAATGCCTATCGCGCCAGAAGAAAAGATCCTAATATCATTCTAATTACCCCCCTGCTAGGTTTTGCTGGTTTTGCCGGCATACAGCGATTTTTAATTGGCGATATACTGCTAGGCTTAATCTATTTATTTACAGCAGGACTATGCTTTATCGGAACTATTGTTGACCTGGTGAATCATCAGAAACTTGCAGCAGATGCCAACAAAAAAGTGGCTCTTGAAATTGCTTCTGTGATTTCCTGATTGTTTTACTGAGAAGTTATTACTTCAGGTAACCAAACATAAAACGTGGTTCCTTTATTTAGTTGTGACTCAAACCAGATTTTTCCATTAAAAGATTCAATACCCTGCCTTGCAATGGCAAGGCCTATACCTGATCCTGTTTGCTTGGTAGAAAACCTGGGCAAAAATATTTTTTCTCTCATGCTATCTGGTATACCCATTCCATTATCACGCACACTTAAAAGATACCCTCCATCCTTTTTATTCAGGCTGATCAAAATTTTAACCTTTTTATTTTCAACTTTTGACTGCAAGGCATTCAAAATAAGGTTCGATAATATTCTTCTCAGCAATTGCTCATCAGCCACAACAATTACATCATCAATTCCAGATTCAAAAGTTATTTTTGTATCTTCTTCTTGCTGATAAAGCGCAACAGTTTCACTTAATAATTTATTTAGTTCCACTTCATTCATTATGGGTTTTGGCATTTTAGCAAAAGAACTAAACGAGCTCGCAATTCCATTTAGCGTTTCAACTTCCTTTAACAAAGTCTTCAGCATTTGCGCTATCTTTTCCTTGTTAATATTTTCAGCTTGTAAAATATGCTGCAGATGCTGCAAACTTAATTTCATTGGAGTCAGCGGGTTTTTTATCTCATGAGCAACTTGCTGGGCGATCTCTCTCCATGCTGATTCCAATTGAGCTCTCTCTATCTGCAGTTTACTTCTTTCAAGGTTTAGAAGCATTCTGTTATACTCAGCTACCATATACCCTATCTCATCATTTGAACTCCAGACAAGAGGCTCATTTTTCTCAGTCAAAGTTATTCTGCGTAATTTTTGAGTAATAAATCTTAAGGGAAATGTTAACCACTTACTGGCAACAAATGAAACAAACAGGAAAATCAAAAACAGCAGGGTAAATACGTTCATGATATTAGCCAAAAAATCGGTCATAGATCTTTCCAGCAAATAACCCGAGTCAAAACTTGGCAAACTTAGCACGCCAATTAACTCACCCGATTCGGTAGACTTAAGTCCGGCATAGGCATTAAAAAATTTTAAATTCCCGATTTGCTCTCCAATAACTACAGCTTGATCTGCATCTTGTATTATCGATTTAAAAGCTAAAGGACTTAAATAAGCAGACTTAATATGATTTTCATAAATCTGAGGTTGACTGCTCAGGTAAAGCTTTCCACCAACATCGTAGATACTCAATTCGGCATTTACTAAAGCTGCTGTGGTTAATATTTTCTGATTAAGCTCTTCCTGATCTGCCGCATTTTCATTTTCAGCCCATATTTGTTGTATTCTAATTGCAAGAGATCTAGCCTTTTGCATGTAATCCTCGTTCTGC
>DAOLDI010000396.1:0-3056 GCA_035327445.1 Cyclobacteriaceae bacterium
AGGCATGAATTTCTTTATGGAGATAGCCAAAATGCGCGCAGGCCGTTTGCTATGGGCCAAGTTGGTAAAACAGTTTAATCCGAAAAGTGAAAAATCGATGGCTTTGCGCACACATTGCCAAACTTCGGGCTGGAGTTTAACTGCGCAAGATCCATATAATAATGTAACGCGCACTTGTGTAGAGGCATTGGCTGCTGCATTGGGTCATACACAATCGTTACATACCAATTCCTTAGATGAAGCTATCGCTTTACCTACCGATTACTCTGCACGCATTGCGCGCAATACACAAATTTATTTACAAGAGTACACAGGTATAACCCGCACGGTCGATCCGCTGGGAGGATCATATTACCTGGAGTCGCTCACGGCATCATTAGCCGAGCGCGCCTGGCAACACATTGAAGAAATTGAAGCATTAGGCGGCATGACCAAGGCCATTGAAAGTGGTTTACCTAAAATGCGTATTGAACAAGCCGCTGCCGCCAAGCAGGCACGTATTGATGCAGGCAGAGAAATTATTGTAGGTGTAAACAGATTTCAGGTTGAAGAAAATACAGTTTTGGATATTCTGGAAGTAGACAATGCTGCGGTAAGAAAACAACAAATAGATCAGCTTAATAAATTAAAAGCTGAACGCAATAATGAAGCGGTTGCGCAGGCATTGCTGGCCATTACAGCGGCAGCACAAAATGGAAAAGGAAATTTGCTTGAGTTGGCAGTTGCTGCAGCGCGGCTGCGGGCAACATTAGGCGAGATATCTGAGGCCATGGAAAAATCATTTGGCAGGTATAAGGCAAGCATCAGATCAATTTCGGGTGTATATTCGGGAGAAATGAAAGCCAATAAAGACTTTGAGCAGGTAAGAAAACTGGCAGATGAATTTGCGGTGCAAGAAGGCAGAAGACCCCGCATTTTGGTGGCGAAGATGGGACAGGACGGGCACGACAGAGGAGCCAAAGTAATTGCCACCAGTTTTGCTGATCTGGGTTTTGATGTAGACATCGGGCCGCTTTTTCAAACACCTGAAGAAGTTGCCCGGCAGGCGGCAGAAAATGATGTACACATTGTAGGTGCTTCAAGTTTAGCAGGTGGGCATAAAACTTTGATTCCGGAATTGATACAAGAGCTAAGCAAAATTGGCAGGGCAGACATCATGGTAGTTGCGGGTGGCGTTATTCCTGAGCAAGATTATAGCTTTTTAAAGCAGGCAGGTGTGTCGGCTATTTTTGGCCCCGGAACGGTTATCAGCAAAGCCGCAGCTAATATTTTGCAGCAATTAATGGCAGATTAGAATTTTCTGACATTCAATTCAGTTAATTCTTTATGCTTCTCACTTCTTAGGCCTAAAATCCTTAAATTGAAACCTGTTTATCTTTTTAAAAAAAAGAATATCCCGGGCAGGCCGGAGCTCGGGGTAAGTTGGTTCAGATTAATTACTGCTTAAATTAACATGTCATGAAAAAGTTGCTTTGTTCTCTCTTATTGCTTTCAATCTTTGTTTCATCTTTTGCTCAAAAAGAGAAAGATCTGCTTAAAATAGATGCAGCTTACAGCATCGGTGATTATGATAAAGCACAAAAGGGCCTTGAGAAGTTTAAAAAGAAAGCCAATAAAAAGCTGGGTGCTCAAAACCAATATACGTCTCTTCTCTTCATTAAAGAGGCTCATATCAATTTAGCTCAAGGGCAATTAATTGGCTTTGATGAGTTAATGCAAAATGCAGAGATGAGCAGTAAATCAAAGTATGGAGAAAATTCTGAAAACTACATACGAACCATTACCGAGATAGCCGATGCATGGAACATGTATGGTTATTACACACGTGCAGCTGAACAGATAAAACGCGCCAATGTACTGTACAATACTACTAAGTCAGAAAACTTAGCCTTGCGAGTATATATCGACAAAGTTAATACTGCAACACTAATCGGACAGGGCTTTTACAATGAAGCCCTTGCATTGATTGAGAAACATGAAAATTATTATGTAGGAAGAGCAGTTGACAGGGAGAGTAGCATTGATGATAAGGGGAAACTAAACACTGTAAAATTAAGTACTGAAGAAATTACACAGCGCTATAAAGACTATGCAGATTTTTTGACCTTGAGAGGCGATGCCTTTGCAGCTAAGGGCCATCGTGACAGTACCACCTGGGCTTATGATTTCGCTGCAAGCTTTATGACTAATAACAGAAAGTACCTGGGTGAACAATCAACAGCTTACATCAACAACCAATTGAATTACATAAATTACTTTGTTGAAAATGGTGCCCGCTATGCCGACTTGCCAAAAGATCTGAAGTATGAAACAATATTAAATTATCTTAAAGTACAACATAAGACTACACATTACCTGGCATTTCCGCTTTATGAAGGTATAATGGTACAGTTACTGAATGTTGGCAATCGCGCACGCTTTGCAAATTTAAAAGCAGAGTATGAAAAAAACATCAAGAGCTCATTCAAGAAAACAAGTTTGTATACAACCAACTTGCGCACAGTTGAGTTTAAAACGAAATTAAGTAAAGACAGAACCAGAAATATTGAAAATGAAGCCGCATCAATCCTTATTCAACAGGCAGTACCGCGCAACCATGCAAAGACTATCGAGATTCTTGAATTTTTATATGATCTTGCTGTTCGCGATAAGCGTTATCTCAATGCAGAAGGATACCTGAATGATCTGCTGACTATTAAAAAAGAAGTGTTTGGTGAAAGTTCACCAGAGTACCACTTATCAAAAGTTAAATTGGCTAACTTCTACCTTGACTACAGTAATAAAATTGAATTGGCAGGAGAGATATACAATGAAAGTTATTATGGTGTAGTTAACAAACAGGTACACCCATTTCATAAAGACAACCTGAACAACCTCAATCACCTGGTTGTGTACTATGAGAATATTGATAATTATGATTTAACACAGGAAGTACTTAAGCAACTAGGTGAAATTGCCAGTTTGAAGTACGATAATAAAGACCCTGAGTATGCCATAGCGCTAGAGAAAATCGCCAGCTTCCGCATTAACCTTGGCGAGTATGAACAGGCGCGCAA
>DAOLDI010000397.1:0-3055 GCA_035327445.1 Cyclobacteriaceae bacterium
GCACATTGATACCATAACCAAAATCACCCAGGTCTTTCAGCCTGCTCCAGGAGAAGAGAATGGTGTTATGATGAATATGAATCTGTCCTTCTACAGGCTTCTGCCCTTTCAAACCAAAACCTTCAATACCAAACATGCGGTTACCCACAAAAACATTGTTGGCAATCTCAATATCACCGGCACCTGCCTGACCAATCTTGGCACGCACACCACCAAAGCTGGAATTGACAAACACACAATTGCGCACCACGTGGTTGTTGCCGTATAGCACCAGCATCACACCTTCCGGATTTTTCTGGCCAGGACCCACCATCATCATTCCGGTTTCGCAACCATCGCATCTGCCTGATTTTTTAGGATCAGGATCATTGCTGTAAGGTGTTTTCAAACCTCCGTCAAATACAAGTCCGTCAACCACCACTCCGTTGAGTGGCTTCTTCATATCTATCACATTGCGGTTGGCGCTTTTATCAAAAGCATCAACTGGGGGCTGCATAACAGTTAGATATTTGAAAGGATTCCTATCAGAAAAATCTGATTTGTAACCTCCATAAATCTGAACTGCCTTTTCAATTTCCCAATAACCTACTCCGAATGTGCCGGTGTAGGTTCCTTCCGCCATGTTAATGCGGTCTCCATCTTCGGCTTTGGCAAGCGCCTTATCCAACTCCTTCATGGGTGCAGCTTTGTCTGTACCATCATTGGAGTTGTTGCCAGCAGGAGAAACATAAATCACTTTTCCAGCCGGCTTGGCAGGCTCTTCTGCTTTTGCCGGTGCGGCTTCCTGCTTTTGTGCAGGCTGTGGCTGACTTTGCTGTTGTGCCGGTTTATTTACCTGAGGCACAGCAGGCTTCTTCACTTGTGCAAAAGAAGCAATTGCGAAAAGCAGGCATACCAATACCAGTAGCTGCTTAATTGGTTTAGGTGTAGTTTGCATAGTTTTATGGTTAAATCTGGTATTGGTGTAAAAAAGCCGGGAGGGTAAACAGTAAAAGCAAAAAATTTTATATTGAAATAATTTAGCTAGGTTGTTTACCTATACTTCAAATTGTTACTAATGCATGTAAGTCATAATAAAACGGCAGGCGAAAGCACAAGCTTCAAGGAAGTAGAGCTATTGTACAGGGCTTACTATAAGGAATTTATGGCTTGGGCAGGAAGAAAATTTAATTTAAGCGAAGAAGATCGGATGGATGTATACCAAGATGCCATTATCATTTTTTATGAAAACAGCATGGATGGTAAAACCGCTGATTTAAAAAGCAGCAAAAAAACCTACTTATTTGGTATTGCAAAGAATCTTATTTACGGAAGATATAGGGAACAGCAAAAAATGATTGTGGTGGAAGATATATCAATTGAGCAAAGACTTACAGCGAATGAATTACCTGAACATAGGGAAGAGGTGCTTCAACAAGTTGAAGAGCTAATTAAAATCATGGAAGAACCCTGCAAAAGCATTCTTACCATGTTCTATTACTACAATGCAGAACTTGAAATGATAAAAGAACAATTAGGATACACAGACAAGACGGTGGTGAAAACACAAAAATCGCGATGCCTGAAATACCTTAAGGATAAATTACTACCAAGATGATACACGAGGAATTGAATCATAAATTAGATGAGTATGTACGCGGTAAACTTTCAGCCGAAGAGCGGGAAGAAGTTGAATTGCTCATCAAACAAAATCCTGACATAAAAAAAGAAGTTGATACCTTAAAAGTAATTCGGGCAGGTATTACCCTGCACGAACGTCAGGCTATCAAGAAACATCTGCAACAAATTGAACCTGAAGCCAGGCAGTTTAAATGGTGGTATGTAGCGGCTGCTATAGTTCCATTATTGCTGTTAAGTATTTGGTATTTTTATCCTGTATCCTCAGAAAATATTTACTATGCCTATTACAGCAGCTATCCGAATTATGAAGCAGGTATTTCCAGGAATGAAAATACTACAACTGATGGGCGTACTGCCGCATTCATCAATTATGAAAAGACCAATTATGAAGAAGCCGCAGCACAATTTTTGATGATTTTAGAAAGAAACCCTGATGATAATTCCGTAAAATTCTATTTAGCACTTTGCTACCTTGAATTAAACCTTACTGGTATGGCTGCAGATTATTTAAATGCTGTAATGAACGATACCCAATCTACCTACCGCGAAGCAGCCCACTGGTATTATGCTCTGACCCAACTTAAACTGGGCAATAAGGTGGAAGCCAAAGAGGCATTAACAGCCTTAGAAAATAATGGCTCGTATCAAAAACAAGCTAAAGAGATTCTTAGCAAACTGAAGTGAGTCTATTGAAAAAAGCGTCTTCTATAAATGTAAATTCCTGCCAGCAAGAGTACGGCCAAAGGCAATGTATACAGCAAGTTGGTATACTGATGCTCAAATTCTATTGCTTCAGGATTTCCTGAAATCACAAAACCAGCCCAATAATATGGATCAGATTTGGGCCCACCAGCATTGATAAAATAAAATTGTGCCTGCCTTAATGCATCATCTTTTTGATTGCCCTCTTTTAAATGCGTGTAAAAGATTTCCATAAATTCTGCCGTAACCTGATCTGATACAGGCCAGAGACTCATCAAAATATTCGGACAGCCTGCATACTCAAACGCACGCGCCAGGCTCATCACTCCTTCTCCCCTCTGTAAAGTACCAAAACCAGTATTGCATGCGCTAAGGGTTACCAAAGATGCTTGCATATCCATGTTCAATAACTCAAAAGCGTACAACAGGCCTTCCTCCAAAGAATCTAATGGAGCAAAAACAAATCTGGAACCAGCAGGATTAGCATCATCAATTATTGCATGTGTGGCCAAGTGAATAACCTTTGCCTTAGTTGCCCATTCCAAAAATTTTTGACTGGTTGCCTCCTTGCCCAATAAAGCTTTACCACCCAACAAACTGCTCAGGCGCTTGGCTTCTTGCTCCGCTCCTTTTAATGGTTCCAAACCTGCCCTGGTTATTTCTGCTTGTGCTAACATATTGGCAAATTGGTTTTCAGGAAATGATGGTGCAAAAGCCACAAATTCTCCGCTAA